>JAJZKY010000010.1 GCA_021803885.1 Planctomycetota bacterium | reverse complement strand
GCGGACCGTCTATCATTCAAAGTAGGAGTAAAGCAGGTATGGAAGATACCATTGTTACGCGCAAACCGGATGGCTCATACAAAGCGACCGTCAATGGTCGCACGATAGCGACAGGGGAAACTCAAAATGCGGCGGGTTGGAATGCACTGAAGAAGCGCCCGAGCGCCGCGATCGTTGCACAAAGAGTGCGCGACCTCGGCGAGAAGCACGAGGACCAGTTTCGGCGCATCTATCCGCAGAAACCCGAATAAGACCAGAGGAGATCGAGGAGTCCTATGCGGCGGAGCTCAGGAGCGTCTATATCATTCGCATCGCCGGAGATAGTTTGATGGCCGCAAAGACTCAAGCTTGGGTTCCTCCCCTCGCTCCATTGGTCGCTCTTGTGGCTGAACAAGATTCGGCAGACGCTGTGCTCAATGACCTCATGGCAGTCGGTTTCAATTTTGAACTGCCATCCGCACTTGAAAAGAGCTTCGGCCCTCGAAAACGAGCTTATGTGACGGAAGTCCAGAAATGGATTGATAGGGAATTGGACTGGAGAGCACAGTGGGAGCTTGCACGCGCGTTGGCGAGACAGCTAATACGAAAGAATGCCCGGCTCGTCCACCAACAGCTCGACGGGGTAGGGTGGCGATTCGATGGAAACGAATTCCTTCCAATCGAAACTGGCGGTACGCGAGACCATGTGTTTTTTCCCGCGGGTGCGACTCATGACGCGTTTGTTCACGTCAGAAGCTTACTTAAGGAGTAAGACAAGAGATCTTCATCATTGATGGCTATGTCGATACGTCTCTTTTTCAGTTTCTTCTGTCGACCAATGGGCCTACCACCTGCCGCGTTCTAACAAAGGCCAGAACACTGCCGCATGACTTTGCTACCGAGGCGAAGCACTTCGCCCAACAACATCGGTTCGCCCTGTCGGTGCGCACGAGCGATCTCTTTCACGAACGCCAAATTGTGTTTTAGATGGTTTTCAAGCATTTGTTCTTGGCTCATCGATCAAAGATGCAAAGATGCTGGCAAGAGGGCGTTTCACATTATCCCTGTTGAGACGCCTTCTACAAGGCTCGAGATGATTCGGTACGCTGAGGAAGTATGGAACCAGGCGACCGTTTTCTTGTAGGAGATCCATTCACGCCGCATTTGTGCTTTCACTGCAATCGTCCTTCTTGACGGATCCGCTGCCAAATGGAAGAGATCCCTCCTTCCGATGCGGCCGCATCTGCCCGAGAAGTTGAGCCATATTCCGGCATCATTATGTCAACGCTGTTTGCGTGCGAATTTTTGGTCGCCTTGAGTCGAACGGTGCGCGGAAAGCGCGCCGTAAAATGATGGAAAGCCTGGAGGAAGAAGTAATACAAGCACGCCGTTAAAGGCTCTGCCTGTCCATCTTTCCCCATGAATCATTAGCGCTCTAAGTGCCGCATCCCTATACCCATTAATCCTGCTTCAATCGCAATCCATCATTGGCCATTTGGCCGACAGGGAGGATTCCGTGAGACTCCGTCGCCATCAACTCTGTCCCATACACCGCTCCCAATCCTGCTGCGGCAGGGAGGTAATCCCGAAAGAACGACGTCAACTTCAGATGGGTGTCCGCCGCATCGACGCCCCGCACCACCCCCGCGGATACCGGGAACTGCGCTCGAACGGGGAAATGCGAAAGCTGCTCGACCGGAAGATCATCGCCCAGAACGGGATTTGCGGTATTTGCAAGCAGAAGTTCACCGACTACAGTGACTTGGTTCCCGACCACATCAGTCCCCGGGGTATGGGCGGCGCCTGGCGTGACGATCACCCGGACAACATTCGGGCCGTGCACGGGTGGTGTAACGGAGAAAAGGGCTCCACCAGAGTATGACGACGGGCCCGTTGCACGGGAAGGCAAATGACAAATGGAGGTTAATGTGGCATCGATAGCGCAAGAGCATTCCTTGTTTGAGATCGATTGTGAGCTCGACACACTCCTCGATGAGATCGAAGAAGAGATCGAGAATCGCGGGGAATCTTCGGCGGAGTTGCTGGAACGATTCCAGCAGTTCTGCGAGGCCCACAGCGAAAAGGCAGACCGGATTGGACGTTTCCTCCGCATGATGGAGGCGCGCGTCCAGTACTGCCGAAGTGAGGCCAGCCGTTTACAGGAGCGCGCCCGCAGCAGCGAGCGAAAGGCGACGCAGACGAAATACATGGTCATGTACTACCTCAAAAGCCGTGATCTCAGGAAGATTGAAGGCAGAGAGTTCACCCTGCGGATCCAGACGAACAGCCAGGATTCAGTACGGTTCCCTGATGAGACGCAGGTGCCGATGCTGTATCGGATTGTTGCGGCGCGAATCGATGGGCCATTGTGGAAGCGAGTAATCGAAAGCCTTCCCGAGGACATGGGGCGTTTGCTTGTTGCCTCGATTCAGGACGCATCACCCAACAATGAGGCCATCAAGCAGGCCGTTCAGAACCAGATTGCAGTTCCCGGTGCCGAGGTCTACCGCGGCGACCACCTGCGCGTCGCGTAATGCCAATTTGCCATTCAACAACTGACAAAGTGCCCAATCAGGGCCGTGAGGAGACGGTATGTTTCTGTGCCCGCCACTGCTCGACGTCCTCATCGCCCGTGGGATTGAGGACATTGATTCCTTCATTCAGCCTCCGTCCTGGAACGATCTTCCCGAGCCGGACTCGATTCCGGGGATGACGGGCGCCGTCGATCACGTGCTCGCCGCCGTTCGCGACAGGAAGCGGATCGCGATCTTTGGCGACTATGACTGCGACGGAATTCTCGGCACGCATATTTTGCGCTCGGTTCTGGCCAGTCTCGGAGTCCAGCCGCAAGCCTACCTTCCGCACCGGGATGAAGGATATGGTCTCAGTTCGTGTGCGGTTCACAAATTGTCGGTGAGCGGCACCGATCTTCTGGTCACGGTCGACAACGGAATCAACGCCCAGAAGGAAATTTGGCTGGCGCAGCGGCTGGGTGTCGATGTGATTGTCGTCGACCATCACCGCATTCAGGAGCAGGCAAATACGCTTGCCGTCTGGTCCCAGGAATTCTGCGGCGCCGGCCTTGCGGCCCTGTTCGCGATGGCTCTGGCGGTGCGCGCCGGCTGGAAGGACGAACGCGTCGAGCGCCTGCAGGCTGCCATGAGTCAGTATGCCGCGATTGCATCGGTCGCCGACTGCGTTCCGCTGCAAAACGGAACCCGAACGCTCGCCCGTCTGGGGATGCGCCAACTCGCCAGTGCCGAAAACTGTGGGCTTCGGGAACTGCTCCGGGTCTCCTGCGCCGACCCGGCGAGCCCCGATTCGAACGATCTGGCATTCGGAGTCGCGCCGCGGATCAATGCTGCCGGAAGAATCGACCATCCGGCGCGGGCGTTGTCGGTCTTCGAGGCGGCAAGGGACGAGGATGCCGCACGCAGGAGCGTCGCGATGCTGGATGAGCTCAATCAACAGCGGCGGCAGCTTGTCGCAGCCGAGTTCGGCAAGCTTTGCGTGGAGATCCCGCACCCGGCGCCACCGGTTCTGGTGCTTTACCGGGAGGCCTGTCCCAAAGGCATTGCCGGCCTGCTGGCCGCCAAATGTGTCGAACGCTTCAATGTACCGACTATTGTGCTGGCTCCGTCGCCGGAACCGGGTCTGGCGGTCGGATCGGGCAGAAGCGTCGCCGGTTTCGACCTGGCCGCAGCGCTTGGACAGTTCCGTCGATTCTTCAAACGGTTCGGCGGGCACGCACAGGCTGTCGGACTGACTATGCCGGTCGGCCGGATTGAAGCCTTCGCAAAGGAATTCACTGTCTTCGTGGAGGGCTTCAAGCTGGAACGCAACCATGAGATCCGTGAAGACGGGGAACTGGTATTGGCGACGGCGGGAAAACACCTCGATGAACAGCTCGCTCTGCTTGAGCCGTTCGGCGAAGGAAACCCGGCACCCGTCTTCCTGCTGCGCAGCGTCGAAGTGGCCGGTCTCAGGAATCGATGGGTGCGGATCAGGCAGGGGAGGTTCAGCCTCGAAGCTCTTTGCTGGGATCTTGCTCCGCAGGTTGGGATGCGTGGAAGCGCCCTGATTGAGTTTCGCGGCAAGCGACGTGTTTTGAGGAGCTTCCGGGAGGGAGATCAGCGCGGTTCCAGGACCATTTGACGGAGGTCGGGTTCCGTGGGAAAACAGTCCCCAAGAGGGACGGAACCATGCAAAACCCAACCACGGACATTCAGGAAATGATCAAAGAGCTGAATCGATTTCAATTGCCGAGCTCGCTGATGGAGAGTTTCGACATCTGGCGGGAAGACGCCGCCGGGGCCGCTTCACGGGAGTCCAGTCCATCGCAACTGAGCTGGTTTCTTGATCTGCTGAACCGCTTCCGTGGCCCGGAGGACCGCAAGGATTCGCTGCTCGAAGTCTTCGACCCCGGCATGTACACCGCGAACCATCCGGCGTGGGAGGCGGCTCCGGGAACGGTGATCGAACTGCCGGCGCTAACGTCCGATTTGGCCGGGATCGCTAGCGGGGATTCAGAGTTTGCGGAGATCGCGCGGGAAGAAATCCGAGATTTTCGCGAGCTTTCGAGATCGTTCGCCGATGACGAGATCGTGGGCCTTGCGAAGATTGCACGTGCCGCGCTTGCTGACCAGCTAAAGTCGATCGACGGAAGCGAGGAAGCCATCCGCTACCTCGCTCTCAACTCGAGCGCGCTGCTTGAAGACCTCTGGGCACAGGACGACACGCTCTGGGTGAAGGCGCCGAGCCGACAGATTCAATTCGAGGACATGGTGGCCAGACGCAAGACGGAACTGCTGGCCGCGGCATCAGCTCGACCTGCGTTTGAAGAGAAGGACTTTGCATGCTACTCGGACGACGAGATTCGCGAGTTTGCGTTCGATGTGCGCAAGCTCTTTCTAACCGAACGGGCCAAGCACCTGGCGATCTGCTCGCGCTGCCAGCGGCGCCTGGAGTACTGGTCGGGATTGGTCGAGAACTTTGCCAATTTCGACTTGTTACGTTTGCGTGTCGTAAATGCAGACTGATATCCAAACTATCTAAAGGGCCCTGAATCGCCGCCCTCTCTTCATCAAAAGGGCGGAAGAGCCGTAAAATTAGGCCTCGAACTGGCCGTAGCAGGTGAAGCCGCGGGCGTGTCGTTCGGCCTTGAACTCGCGAACCGTGGCCTGAACCTCAGTGCACGAAGACAACGGCAACATCTGACTGAAAATGCTGGACACTCGCATAACGCCAACGCTGGTGCTCCTCGGGCTTCTGTCTCTCAACGCAAACCCTAGCAGGGGCACTACCGCTGCGCAAGCGCCGATTTGGACTAGAGTGGCATTCCCGGCTGCCGAGATCGGGCGATGCCGTCACAGAAATTACGGTCGAGTGTCCAAGGACACGCCTAAAGTGGCTCCTGATGCGGCGTGCACCATCGCCGCATCCAATGATCCACCGAGAAGTATCCCGCGCCAAATGCCAGCACAATCAGCGACGCCATAAAGAAGGTGAAAGGATCCGCGCTGTAGAACTTCGTCGGATCATTCGAGAACACAGTCAGCAACGCAGCGCGGTCGGAGACCAGGTACGCCACAAACATGTCCGCCGCCAGCAGAAACCCCGTAAGCCGCGTGAGGAATCCTGCGATCAGCAAAATGCCGCCCACAAACTCGAGCAGCGAAATCGCCGGTGCCATCACCCCCGGCAGCGGAATGCCCAGGCTTGCAAAAAATCCGGTCACGCGGTGCAGGTGCTCCAGCTTGCCCCAGCCCGTGAGCGTAAACTGCCATCCCCATATCAGCCGAATCGCCAGCAGCAGCGGAGATCCCAGCCATTTGCACGTGCGCTCAAACTTTCCATGCAGGCGCGCCACTCCGGAGTTACGAATCGATCCCATCTCTCTCAATCGTCCTTATTTTTTATTCGTTTGAAATCTGCCTCGGGAACCAGCCCAGCTGCACCCATCCGGCAAAAGCCTGTTGCAGAAACACGCCGCGCTCCTCTTCCGTCAACGCACTGCCTTCAAGCGCCGTCTCAATCGCTTCGCTGATCGTCTCACCCTGCAGCATCGCCCGCAGCAGCCGAAACTCCTCGCGCCCCAGCCGCTTGTAATACACCGAATTCTCCTGCCGGTGTACCGCCAAATAAATCTCTTCAGGCTCCAGCATCGCGACGCGCCGCACATGCTTCGTCTTGCGCGCTGCGCTCGCATTGTTGCTCGAAGAGTCGCTGCTCCCGCCGTCGCTCTGAATCTCAATCAGCAAATCATCCACCGGATACCGCAGCTCCAGCACCCGCAGATACGGCTGCAGCCGCAACCGCGACTCATCCGTAATCCCCATCAGGTCATCCGGATCCAGCAGCGGTTCCGCGCCCGTGTCGAATGCCTCAATGTGCGCCCACTCCAGCCGCGCCATATCCATTGCCAGCTGCCGCCGCGGCTCCACATACTCCGGATGCGCCTCCAGCCACTCCACCAGCCGCGATCCCAGGTTCCGCAGCGTGAACGACGTCGAAGGGCACTCCGTCAAATATTCGCGCATCAATTTTTCAAACTTCGCGCTCCCCAGAATCGCCTTCAAACCAGGAAAATCCTCTTCAAAGCACCCGTACAGCCGGAACCAGTACATCCGGTTGTAAATCTCCAGCCGCTCAAACGACGTCAGCCGGTCGTTCGGCTTGATGATCGCGTCCGCCTCCCCCCGGTTCAGCGCGCCATCGCGCCTGCGCCGCGTCATGGTATCGCCGCTCGTCAGCGGATGCATAATTGCCGCGGCCATCTTCCTCTGGATGTCCAGCAATTCGCTCATCGCCCGGCCTCCGCCATCTCCGGGGCTACCTTCGCGTCGGCCTTCGGAGCAGCATCCATACCCAGCTTCTTCCGTGCCGCTGCCAAAAACTTCTCCGCCTTCAGCGCCTCAGCGTGCACTTCATCAAACGTCGGAATATTGTCGTCCCACTCCAGCAGCGTCGCTGTCGGTCCGCAGCGCTCAATCGCGCGCGCATACAGTTGCCACACCGGTTCCAGCACCGGATGATCATGCGTATCCAGAATGTACTTCTCGAACTTCGAGTGCCCGGCAATGTGGATCTGCGCCACCCGCTCCGCCGGAATCGCATTCACATACGTGAACGGATCAAAGCTGTGGTTCTGCGACGAAACATAAATGTTGTTCACGTCCAGCAGAATCCCGCAGTCCGCCCGCTCCGCCACCTCATTCAAAAACTCCCACTCCGTCATCTCCGAGACGTGGAATTCCGCATAGCTCGACACGTTCTCCACCACCACAGGAACCTCAAGAAAGTCCCGCGCGCGCTTCACCCGTTCCACCGTCACCTCCACCGCTTCCCAGGTGTAAGGCATCGGCAGCAGGTCATGGGTATAGCGCCCGTCCACCGATCCCCAGCACAGGTGATCGCTCAGCCACGGAGTATTCGTCCGCCGAACCAGCTGCTTCAATCGCTTCAGGTGCTCCGGGTCCGGATCGCTTGCCGATCCGAAGTACATCGACACGCCATGCTGCACCACCTTGTACTGGTCCAGAATCCGGTCCAGCACCTCCAGCGGACGCCCGCCATCGATCATGTAGTTCTCTGAGATGATCTCGAACCAGTCCACGACTGGTTTGCGCGTCAGTATGTGCTCATAGTGCGGAATGCGCAGTCCGATCCCCACCCCGTAATCGGTGTATCCGTTAAAGCGATTCGCTGGCATGGGGTCACTCCCAAAGCATTTTGGAAAACCGAAGTTTGAGAGGGCCAGCATCGCTGCCGGCCCTCTAGGGAAGTAGGGTACTACCCGAACTTCTCTTACTTTGGCATCTTGGAGCCGTCGGTTGCGCAGCCCCCTTTGCCTTTGCAGCTGTTCTTGCCTTTGCAGCCGTTGTCGCTGCTCTTGCAGCCACCCTGGCCCTTGCAGTTGTTTTTGCCCTTACACGAATGCTTGTGGATGTGCATTGCGTACGACATCAGACCGAACGACGCGCTGGCCACCTGCGTAACCGGACTCGTCGTGCTGACCGTGGCGGCGTGCAGAGCCGTTGCGCCAGTCATCAGTCCCGATACAGCCGCGGCGACCATCAGGGATTTCATCGAGTGCTTCATAATCAATATTTCCTCCATGGAGTTCAGGCGTTCGACGCATCGCTTTCCAACTCCGGATAGCTGCGCTGGATTGCCCTTACCTACCTATGATTGTCGAGCGTGTCATAGGTTACAGAACTGAAGCACAATTTTTGAGCGCGGTCTTGTCCGTTGGTGCGAGATGTCTGCACCCTCCTCACGCCCCGTGCAATCATTGACTGTGCAAGGCTTTCCACAGAGCAAATATCCAGCTTTGACTGGTTCTATAGTGTGTCATGATCCTTGCGGTCTGGCCCTTCGTCCAATCCTTCATAAAGATCGCGCAAAACAACGGCCCCGGTGTCCAAGTCACTGATAGCGAGCATTTTGATGATGGGGCATCACCGATCACTGGATCCTCCGACTCTGTGCAGCAAACATGATCTCGCAGGAGGCATGGCGTTCAAATTACTGACGTATAGAAAAATCAGGCGTCGCCTTGTTGCATCGAAGTTGGTAGGGAGTGCGGCTCTTTGCCGGCGGCCCCGAGCGACTTGCGGAGGGCCGAGCGAGCACGATGCAAATAGGATTTTACTGAATAGATCGTGGCGCCAACTTCGTCCGCCAATTCCTGCATTGAGAGATCGCTCCGCATCTGTACTTCGACGACGTTTCGAAGCCTGTGCGGTAAGCGACGGACGGCATTCTTAAGGTGCCTTACTCCTTCGCGGGCAGCGGCAACTTGTTCCGGGTCTAACGAGCTATCAGCGAAAGCTAAACTGTTCCATGTTTCACTTTCGTCCTGCGAAGAATCCATCGAGTCTGCGTGACACCTCCGCTTCTTTCTCAGCAGCATAATTGCCGAATTGATGCCGATACGAGTGAACCATGTAGAAAAGCTCGATCGCCCATCGAATTGGTTCAAACGGGAGAATGCTCGTAGGAAAGAATCCTGCAGCGCGTCTTCAGCGTCCTCACGATTTCTAGTGATTGCGTAAATGACCTTGAAAAGTCGTAAGGAATTGCGTCGATACAGTTCGGAGAAGGCCCATTCGTGCCCTTCTCGCGCCGCTCCGATAAGGCCGCTCTCATGCATGTCCCGGGGATGATACGTCCTGTCTGCATATACCGGGCTTACGGTCTCCTTCGAGTGAGGGCGCGCGGAACTGTTGGCCTGCTGCGGGCGGAGGTGAGGCCGCAAAGCCTTGATATGGTAATGATCGCAATCGATTGAAGTGTCATCGCTTTCCGCCTCGAGCTCATTCAGAAGCTTGCTGACGCGGCTGTTTTGATTTCTCTGGCCGTCCAATGTTGCTTTCATGGCCCACCCTTTCTCTTGCCCCGTATGATTCTGCTAGAAGGGGAAAGTTACAATACCTGGAGTCAGCAGAGCGGGTGCTTTCGACGTCTCAATGCGAGTTATAGGGCTAAAGCAAAAGCAAGATTGTCGATGGCGGGCTGCGAAGGTCAAATCGCCGTTCCCTTAAAGAGACCTCTGTGGGATCTTGATCGGTAGAGGGAGATCCTGCTTTGCAGCAGTCACAGTGTTCAGTTGGCCGAACGTGCACAGTGGTCCTGAAGATGCGGTCGGGATCCCGTCGATAGCACGCCATCCGCCTTGGACACGCCTGTGAAATTTCATGGTCGGACCATCTGTAACGTATTTGCGTTTTGGGCATCTCCAAAGCGTGGCGTTGACCTCTGGGTCTCTATCTGAACTCGGATACGGATTGCTCTTCGCATGGGTGTTTGCCGAGCAGGCGGGATTGCCGATCCCTGCTGCTCCCTTCCTCGTGGCGACTGGTGCCCTTGCCGCAAACGGAAAGCTGCATTTCGGCCTTGCCATACTTGTGGGTCTGGCTGGAAGCCTGTTTGCCGATATGGCATGGTATGAGGCCGGACGCTATCGCGGTTTGTCTTTGATCCGCTCTCTATGCCGAATTTCCGTTGAAAAAGACTCGTGCTCGCGGCGAGCGCAAGTACTCTACGGGAGGTTTGGCGCCTTTGTCCTGGTGATTGCCAAATTTGTGCCCGGATTGAACTTTGTCGCGCCGCCCCTCAGCGGCGTATTCCAAATGAAGCGCTGGCGCTTTGTGTTGTTCGATGCCACAGGAGCATTGGCCTGGGTCACTGTCTATACGAGCCTTGGATTTTTCTTCGGTACGCAATTGACAACTCTGGTTCGTAAAGCAGACGTTTCAACGAAGACTCTGGCTGTGCTCGGGTTCGTCGCGGCGACCAGCGTTTTCATGGCTTGGAAAGTGCATCAGCGAAGACGCTTCAATTCCCAGTTGCGGGCGGCCTTGATCACGCCGGAGGGTCTGAAAACTGCGATTGATCTCGGAGCGCCGCTTACAATCATCGATGTACGCCATCCGCTGGATCTGTTTTCACATCCCTTTGTCATTCCCAATGCCATCCGCATACCACTTGAAACGATCGAGGCGCGCTCTTCTGAGCTTTCACAGGACCATGAACTTGTGATTTATTGCACGTGCCCGAATCAAGCCAGCAGTTCGATGGCTCTGCAGCGCTTGCGACGATATGGATTCAGCCGAGTGAGAGTCCTCAGCGGAGGGTTACAGGCGTGGCGCGATAAGGGGTTTGAAGTGCAGCAGTTCGAGTTCAATGGTACCGAGAAGAACCTCATCCATCCGATCTGGACCTTCTAGAAATAGGGGATGGCATTCCATAAATACCCGTTCGTTCTAACTGATTCGAACTTCATAATCGCGCCCTTCCCAGCGTTGTTCTGCGGTCCAAAAGAACGTGAACCAAATAGGTTCAGGCCCGGCGGAACCCGCCTGTAGATCGACGAAGTGTATGCCTAAACCAGTTTCCTCAGAATCCGTGTCCTGCACTGTTGGCCATCCGTCCCTAGACCAATGAAGCCGGAAGGGCTGTGGAGCTTGTATCCGAAGCGTGTGCCCCGAAGCAATATGGCGGACCTGACGCGTCGGCTTCCACACTTCCAGGTCACTCCGACCGCTCGTGCTCAGATACCTCGCGGCAACAATGGGAATCAGATCAAATGGCTGACCATCTGCAGTGGAGCGCAGCAGCTTGATGTACTCCGCATGTGCCCAAACCAAGGGCATGGCCGCTCCTGTCGGACGCCCAAAATACAAGCCTGCGGCCGTAATATCCGAAGCATCCCAGATTTGCTCTGGTAACATTCCCCCGATAGAGGCAAATGCTTCCATTGCCCGGATATGTTTTGCGGGACTCCGGCCCGCCGCTAATTCATAGTGCCCCCGTTCACCCGTAAGAAGTGGCCATGGCCTACCGACTCCCCACCCCACATAAGGCCCACCATCGGGCCGCTGCCCATAGCCATCATGGTTATACCGCCGCCAACAGGGACCGGCGGGAGTCTCAATCTTCAAAACGGAATCCACGACTTGCAACGACCGCTCAATGTATGGATCGGTGGCGCGGCGAATACCGTAGCGGACAAGCTCCAGAAACCCTGCGTCCACAATCTCTTTGGCGGGATATTGCAAAGCCTCTCCCGGAGGCTGGTTGGCGAGAGTGATTAATCCGGAGTCGGGATTTTCATCTGGGGAGGGGTCCGAAACAGCGACGGGGCTTATGCGGATGTAATGTGTGGTTATACCATCTACTAATGTTCCGTTACGAGTGACCGTCCACTGCTCGATGTGCGATTCAAGAAAATCGGCGTATGCTTCCATAAAGCAGGCGTCCTGCTCATCTCCGCGGGAATGCGCAAAGTCCGCGGCGCATATAAGTGCAGCTATATTGACCGCCAAGGTCGAGGGCGAATAGCCGCTGTTCTCTTCCCATCGCTCCTGTTGCGTTACCGGGCCATGATGAATGAGATAGCCAGCTGCCGCCCTTACCATTGGATACGGATCAAACTGCGAGAGCGCGTGGGCTTTCCAAAGGCGCCAGGCCAGAATCACGGGGTAAGCAACCTCGTCGAGCTGAATTCCCGCCCAGTAGGATGTTCCATCAATCCAGAAGTTTTGCGGGAACCCGCCGTCCGGTCTCTGTGAACTAGCCAGATAGACCAGTGCTCTGCGCGGTGTTTCGAAGTTTCCGCATGCCATTAGGGCCGTCGCGGTGTTGACCATGTCCCGGGTCCAGACAAGGTGATAGCCACCGAGGTCTTCATCGCCCTTGGCTTCGCCCCAAGGGATACTCGCCGAAGCCACAAAAGCGCCGGCATATGTTTTGTCTTCATGCGCCAGCAACACATTGTGGCTGAGTCGATACAAATGGCCCTTGTCGCCCGCTTGACCGTCCAGATCGAGGATATTGCAGCAAACGCGATGCCATTGTTTGGTAAAGCGCGCGAGATGCTCTTCAAACGGAATGCTCAGCATCTGCAGAAGCGTGGTAAGCGCAGCGTGAGCTCCGTCGCCGAAAGCGATTCCAACGGTAAATTCATTTGTTAAGGAAAGATCGACTTCGCCAATAACAGCAACGTTGCCCTCTTCAGCTCGCTCGAATTCCCAGTCCATTTGGAAATTGTCGTGGAGGTCTTGCCAACCGTCGCTCGTACCGACATATCCACAGGACGTCTTAACAAAGTTGTTGCTGACAGTCATTGCTAGATGTAACCGGTCCTGCCAGCACCGCAGGACCGTTTTGCCGGCAATTTCCTCACGTCGTGCGGAGTTGTTCGCTCCGAGTCCTCCCATATGGGGATTGAGCAAGGCATACAAATGCAGCCTCCCTTTCCATTCCGGCGCAGTCTCAAAACGCGCACGCACGATCACACATGACTGGTGCGGATCGCAAATCACCTCCTTCGTCAGGCGGTATCTAGCTTTGAGATCGTATTTGGTTACGCGATAGCCGAGAGTGTGATCCTCAATAGCTTCCATTTTCCGTCTGCATATCCCGCCTCTCTTCATCGAGGAAACTGGTTCCGTCGCTGACCAGGAATTGAAAATCCCGGATTTGAGGGCGGTCGATCGTCGGATAAAAGACTTCGGTCAAAATTCCGTCTGCCAGAGTGAACCAAACTCGGCTGGCAGTCGAATACGCAGTCCCAATTGCCTCCTTAGCGCTGGAACTCCATGTGGGAGGAAGTCCCGGTTTGCCGAATGCAGTCAGGCCTGTTCCAGAATTGACATGAAGGTGGGAACTGTTGATTTCCATGTATTGCATGATGCAAGCGTGAAGAACTGGTTACAAAGAGCGAGAGTGTGCTCGCACATATTCACACCCGAGCCGACTTCGCTGCGCATAAGGTGTCCGGGCCCAGTTGAGGCATCAACTCGCTGGCTCCTATCGCGCATTGGTTTTCATAATGCTTCAATGGCTTCCCGCAAAAACTCGAGTCTTAGGATAGAAAGCCCTCCATGCAAACCAAAACACGGTAGTCGACGGCAAAACATCTCCCGACGCATTGGTCACCCACGCCGTCTTCGATTTGCGATCGAAATGAATTAGCACCGTATGATTCCCGACCTGATCAGAGAACCGCACCGGGTTCTTCTTCAAGACGGAAAATGGATACGCCTTTTGGATACCGCCAATTGCGACGCCAAGCACTCGCTGCATCGGACGGATTCTTCCATTCCCGGTCTTCCTGTCCTGGAGATCGAGAAAGATTGGATCTCCCCGGTCTCGATATCCGGCGTATCGATCAAGGCCATAGTTTATGGAGTATCCAGTCTTTGGCGACAGGATCAGGGTGTTGGGATGCTGGGTCAGCCAATAGCCCCAGGTTGTGTCTTCCACAGGAACCATCCGAAGTGAGGCTCCTGTGAGCGGGCCCGTGACAGCCTTGCCTAGCATTTGCGACCAAAGGCTCCCCGTCTCGCGGTCGTACATCAGCAGGTTGGATTTGTAGAGCTTGCCGGACACCCCGAAAGTCAACCGTCGGCCCCTCAGCTGAGCGTCAAAGGCAATCCCCGAGAGGCAGAGCGGGCACCAAGTCACAAGCACACGCTTTCCATTGAAATCATCATTCACAATCTCATGCCAATTCAGGATGTTGATGGGATAGGCCTTCGCGATACCGTTGTAGTCGATGGCCAAAACACGGTCGGATTTGTCGAGGAACCTGCGTGCATCAGATGGGGAAACGAACCTAGGGTTGTTGAGGGCAGGGATACCATCCCTGGGTGGTCCGCCAGAATAGATTTGCCGGATTGGAATGGAATGTCGAGTGATATCGAACGGCGGGCGGCCTCTTCCTGCATCCAAATACAGCCTTTGCTGCTGCGTGAATGCGAGGCCGCTTGCGAGAACGCAGATCAATGGGACTGCAATCCGTTGACGAATTATCGTTGCACGGTACATCCAGACACATTAGAGAAGCAGCCGCAGTCAGTGAGGCAGGAATGCCGAAAGTCTCCGATAACCGCCGGACGCTAGGCGCTTACCCGAGATTCGCGAGTATTGCGGATTGGCTTTGATCCCAAGGCCATCGACAATGCGGTTCATAGAGTTGAACAGCGCGCATATCGAGACTGCATCGTGAAGTGCCTGCTCATCCCAGCCAGCCGCGAATACCTGGTCCGCGTCTTCTTGCCCCAGGCGGCTGGGAGTTAGGGTAAGCTTCCTCACAAAAGCCAATAGGGGTCTCAGGCGCGCTTCTATGTATACGCCGTCAGGATCTATCAGAAGCGCATCCAGCAATTCCGCGGATACACCGAATTCCGCGGCGGTTACCGAATGGACGCCGAGGCAATACTGGCAGTCGTTCAGCCCTGAGACATAAGCTGCTATCAACTCTCGCTCGGCAACCGACAAGGGTGACGTTCCACGCATCAGAATTTCGTGATATTCAAGCAAGGGAACTGCTGTGCCCGGGAACTTCTTAAAGACATCCAGAAGCGTGGTTTCACCGGAGAGCGACGGAAGAAAAGACATGCTCGACTCCTTTCCCTTCCTCTTCTCATAATTATTGTTCAGTGCGACGTCGCGGCCGGCATGTCCCATTGTCCATCCGTCTATCACGAGGCGCCGCGCAGAATGACTTCATCAAGAAAAGCATGCAGGCGCATGCTAAACCCGGAGGGGACCTCAAAGATACGTTCATCTCCGGTGATGACCAGCATCTTCCGGGTGCTGTCATAGATTGCGTTGCAACGCCGACATCCTCTCAGATGCTCTTCGATCGTATGAAATAGTTCCGGTGACGCCTCTCCATCGATATATTCAGACAGGTGATCAACTATTGTTTTGCAGCGGACCATGGGTTCACTCCTTTCCAGCGCTCCCAGACTGAGGGTTTGGGTCTAGCGAATATGGGCGTCAACGCTTCACGCATCATGAGACGGGCGCGGTGCAATCGAGTCTTGACCGTGGGAATGCTGACGTCCAACGTTTCTGCGGTTTCAGCGACGCTTAAATGCTCCATGTCGCGCAAAACAAAGACTTCGCGGTAAATCTCCGGCAAGCTCTTGAGCGCATCGAGGACAGCGGCCCTGATCTCACTCTGCTCGACAACCTCGTTTGGCAATTCCCGCCAATCGGCAAACTGCTTTGGCCGGAATGACTTCGTCTGGTCAGACTCCTCGGCTTGTTCATCCAAAGATTCGTACAAATGCTGGCGGCGCTTTCGCCTGTACATTTTTGCCTCATTTTCGACGACACGCATCGCCCACTGCGGAAATTTATCGCCCTCTTCAAGCTGATTCAGATGTTGAAATATTTTCATCATTGCCTGCTGCACTGCATCTTCCGCATCGCTCTGGTTTCGAAGAATTGCGTATGCGATAAGAAAGGAGCGCTTCTCATAAGGCTTGATCAGATCATGAAAATAGCGATGTTCTCCCGCTCTGATTCTTGCGATCAGCTGCCGCTCTTCCGTTTCTTCCATCGGCGTCCTGTCTATCATCGACGACATTGTCCGCAACACTCCGGACCGGTTCCCTATTTTTGCCCTCTTCGGATTGTTTTTCGAGTAGCCGCTTCGAACGGGCTGGCCACAATCGTCCTGATTAGCCTCGTGCAGTCATAGGGATAACCGGTCCCAACGATATCGATTCGTGGGACTGCAAAAGGTTACGCAACCCTGTGCCGACGACATCGTCCCCAACGGGGGAGAAGAAGAGGCTTCAGTAAAAGATACATTCCACGGCCGCACCTGTAACCTCTCTCTGACATAAGAATCATTGTTGCAAGGAGGGATTTATGAGGCCATTGTTTCTTCGATTGGCTTGGGGAGGCGTCGCTGGTACAGTCGCCATGACACTCATGATGCTGCTGGTGGCTCCCATGATGGGAGTCCACATGGACATTGCGGCAAGCATCGCCATGATGCTGCACGTACCATGGATCGCCGGATTATCGGTTCACTTTGCGTTGGGCATTCTGATTTTTCCCACGATTTATGGATACATGCTAAGAAGCCGTCTGCCTGGGTCCCCAATCGCCCGGGGCATAATCTGGGGCGGCATCTTGTGGCTCATGCTGGAAGCCTTTGGCATGCCGATGATGGGGAAAGGCTTCTTCGGAGTGAACGGCCCGGGCATGATGGGCGCTGTAGCTGCTTTGCTGGCACACCTTGTTTATGGCACCCTGTTGGGGTGGGTGGCGGAACCGAGACAAAATGTCAGCCTCGAAGCCATCATTTAGCGAAAGATGCGCATTCGCAGAAGGGCTGCCTCGTTATTCGGACTGCCCCCGAAACTTCCGAGGCGGCGCTATTTCACCACGAACCAAGGTTCCCGCGGTTCGCTCGAAGAGACATCTGTGATCTTCGCAAGTGCCCCCGCTGGGGAACGATTTCAGGCAATGGAGGGCGAGATAGAGATGCATCGAAGACACATGGCCGGATTGGCGAAACTCGTCGCCACCTGCTTCATGCTCGCGGTTGCAGCAGGCACGCTCCATGCGCAGGCAGACAACTCTATTGTTGGGCCAACACCCGGGCTGAAACCGGGTGCCCGAATTCCTCCAATCTACGCCGCAGATCAAAACGGAAACCGGCAGACCTTCGATACGCTCAAGGGTAAGCATGGCTTGCTACTGCTGTTCGCGCGCTCCGCGGACTGGTGTCCATTTTGCAAACAACAGTTAGTCCAACTGCAGCAGGCCCAAAAGGAGTTTGCGGCCAGAGGCGTACATGTAGCGTCCATCACCTACGACTCACAGGCTATCCTGAAGAGTTTCGCCGCACGCAAGAACATTACCTATCCAATGCTCTCGGACCCGCACTCAAAGATCATTCGCGCTTTTGGCATCCTCAATCCCGGCGCCAAAGGGTACGCCAAGGGAGTTCCATTCCCGGGCTACTATTACATCTCGCCCAATGGCATCATCCGGAAGCGTTTTTTTGAAGCCCAGTTTTATAACCGCTTTACTCCCGGCGATGCCTATGCGCAGATCTTCGGAGCAGCACCACCGGCGGAACCGCATTTTGTCATCGGCCATGGACGGCATGTGACCATTCAGATCTCCCAGTCAGACAAGCAGGTGGGGCCTGGCAGTCGAATGGAACTGCTGATAACCGTCCTTCCGGCACACAAGATTCATGTCTACGCTCCAGGCGCAGAAAAATATGGGTACAAGGTCATAAAACTCAAACTGAACGCTAACCCCGCGTTCGAGACTCTCCCTATGAACTACCCGCCGGGAACCATCATGACCTTTCCCATTCTCAAGGAGTCTGTGCCGGTCTACGACAAGCCGACTCTACTGCGGCAGGACATTGTCATGAGCGCTACTCGCACTTTCATCCAATCGATCGGCACGGGAAGACAGGTGGAAATCACTGGCGATGTCGATTATCAGGCGTGTAATGACCATGAATGCTTTAACCCTGTAGCCCAGCCTATAAAGTGGACGATCCAGGTCGTACCACTCGATTTCGTGCGCGCCCCGAAAGAAATTCAGCACAAATAACATCGCGTCTGGGGACGCGCGTGCTCTACCCAATTCGATTCGCGAAAGGATGTTGCATGTCAACTGCTGCCATTCCTCGCTCGGTTTCCGAACGCCGCACAGGCTATGCCCCGCTGCGCATCATCCTCGGAATCAACCTTGCCATGCATGGCATCACGCGCCTTTGGGCAGGCGCGAGTATCTTCGCGCAGCATCTCGTCCAGCAGTTCACCCACTCGCCTCTGCCTGAAATACTCATACGCAGCTTTGGGTATGCGTTGCCGTGGCTTGAGGCAGGGATCGGCATACTCATCCTGTTAGGGCTTGCAACACGCCCGGCGCTGATCGCAGGAGCGTCGCTGATGGTTGTACTGACCTTCGGAAGCTCATTCCTGCAAGACTGGAACGTGATGGGACTGCAATTGATCTACGCCGTCGTCTACTTCCTGCTCTTGATTTTCATTCCCAATAACCACTGGTCGGTAGACACACTGCTGACACAACGCCGCAGTTAACTGCCCAGTCTTACAGAAAAGGAGTATTCATCATGAAGGTCACTGCACAACTCAGACTTCCCGCACAAACGATTGAAAGCGCCGAAGGAACCGCAAAAACCCTGCTCTCGGAGGCCAAAGCCCAGGTAGGCTTTGTTCCCAATATGTATGCCGGCATGGTCAATTCTCCAGGGCTGTTGGAAACCTATCTGCTGGGCTATGAACGCTTTCGCGAAAGCAGCGGGCTCACTCCGGTGGAACAGGAAGTAGTTCTGCTGACGATCAGCCGATTTCACAGTTGCACCTATTGCATGGCCGCCCACAGCATGATCGCCGAGAAAATGTCGAAAGTACCGGCGAATGTACTTCAGGCGCTGCGTACGGGCGCGCCGATTGCGGACGCCAGGCTTGCGGCCCTCTCGACTTTTACCACCATCATGCTGGAACAGCGCGGCAACCCGACGCCGGAGCAGTTCAAGACATTCCTTGACGCCGGATATCTCGACCGCGACGTGTTGGAAATCATCCTGGCCATCGCCATAAAAACTATCAGCAACTACAGCAACCATGTTCTTCACACAAAGACTGATGCGGCATTTGAGGCCTACGCTTGGGAGCCCTCGCCCGCGAGGGTGGCCTAGCTGAATTTGATGTCAGGGTTAACCGCATATGATCGTTCTTATCTTTCTTCTGAGTTTCGCAGTGGCATACGCGAACGGCTCGAACGACGTGTCGAAGGGAATCGCCACGCTCGCCGGAAGTGGCGTAACAAATTACCGCCGCGCCATTCGTTGGGGAACGCTATGGACAGCAACGGGAGGCATAGCCGCAGCGTTCCTGGCGCGCGCGATGATCCAGACCTTCGGCAAGGGTCTTCTTGCGCCGGGCACACGCGCGGACTTTGCTGCTGCGTTTGCAACCGTAGCCGGGGCGGCGCTCTTTGTGGGATTTTCCACTATAAGGCGTCTGCCGGTTTCGACCACCCACGCGATTGTAGGCTCGGTCGCCGGCGTGGGCGCAGTGGCCTACGGAGTCAGCGGTATCAACTGGCCGGGACTGTGGGACAAAATCGCGCTTCCCCTGCTGCTCAGCCCGTTTGTCGCGTTGGCCCTCACGGCGATACTCCTTCAAATCTGGGGGATGATTGACCCGGCCATGGAAAAGGACTGTCTTTGTGCGGAGGTCATGCCGCCGACGGCCCACACCGCCTGCTACGATGGGCCGGGGGCCC
>JAJZKY010000469.1 GCA_021803885.1 Planctomycetota bacterium | reverse complement strand
CACTATTGATTGGCGGCCAGCGCCTTGTGGGCGAAGTTGAGATTGAATCGGGTGTGCCGGTGCTCTCCAAGATTCCGCTGATCAACCGACTCTTTACCAACCGCACGTATGTGCGCGACAGCCGCGTGCTTCTGATTCTGGTGCGTCCACGCATCATCATTCAGAAGGAATGGGAAAAGAATCAGTTTGGCCAGAACTATTGATGCCCCAAGGCCGGCAAAGCCTCCTATGTCTAAAACTCAGGCTGCACCGCACCAAACGCGGTGCAGCTTTTTTTATGTGAGTTGAAACTCGTTCCTTTGAGACGGGTTCGGGAAAGCACTTGGCTCAAAACGGCCTCCCGAAGCCCCACAAAGTCAATAGCCCATGAATTGCCGGCCGCCAAAACCGTGGTTTACGATTCGTGGTTGGGGGTGTATGCGATCACCGGCAAAAATAAAACAGAGTGCCCTCAAATGAGCCGATGCAACGGTTTTTGCCTCGGGTGCTTGCAATTCCGGCGACAAGCACCATAATTCTTTCTTTTCGTGGATGCATTGGCTGCCGTATGCCGGCTATCCACGTTGAAGGGGCCTGCAGGCCCGGCTCTGTTGAATGAGCCCGCCTGCTGGAGTGGTTTTTTCTATGGATTGTACGCTGTTAATTGCCGTGGCCCTAGGTGCTTTGGGGGTATTTTTGCTCCTGCCGCGGGCTCAGGCGTCATGGCGCAAGTTGGGTGCGCTGATAACAGTGCTGGTGGGTGGGGGCGGCCTGTTCTATCTGTCGCGCTGGGCTGAATTGCAGGAATCGGCTTCGCCTGCCGGCGGACTTAGCCTGTATTTCTATATTTTTGCCGCCATCGCGGTTGGATCGGCGCTGGCGGTGATAAGCCATCCCAAGCCGCTGTATGCAGCACTCTATTTCGTGATATTAACACTGGCTACGTCCGCGCTGTTTTTAACCCTGTACGCGGAGTTCATCGCGATTGTTCTCATTGTAATTTATGCCGGAGCCATTCTGGTCACCTACGTGTTTGTGATTATGCTGGCCAGTACGCCCGGCGGCACGCCTGCTGCCGAGTACGACAAGGTATCAGCCGATCCGCTCATTGCGGTGTTGGTAAGCTTTCTGCTTCTCGCCACGGTTTTGCAATTGATGTTTCATGTCCCCGGCCCCGGCTCGCCGGGCTTTATGGATGCCAACACCGGATTGCACGCACGGGCCTTGATGGCGGCCAATTTGGGATACCATTTGCCGCAGTTTTCGGGAATTAAAACGCCGGCCGTGGGCGGCATGGCTGTGCTGGGGCGCAATTTGTACTCGCACTATGCCCTTTCTCTTGAGTTGGCGGGCGTTTTGCTTACCGTTGCCATGGTGGGGGCGGTGGTTATTTCGCGTAAAAACGAGCCGCCGGCAGCGCTGGGAAGCGGAGAATTGCCCACGGAATAATCGGCTGATAATAGAAAGCAGCACTATGGAACTTATGACCAACGCAGCGCTCTATCAGTACCTGGCCTTGGGGGCGGTGCTTTTTGTCATCGGCTTGGTTGGCTTTATGTCGCGCCGCAACATGATTATGATTTTTCTTTCAACGGAAATCATGTTTCAGGGCGTGGCTATCAACCTGATCGCTTTTGCGCGCTATCACCTGAATGCCGATGGTCAATCGTTTGTAATTTTTCTGCTTTCGGTGGCGGCCGCCGAGGCGTCGTTGGCCTTGGCCCTAGTGGTGCTGTTGTACCGCCGTCGCCAAACGCTGAACATTGACGCCTGGTCGGAAATGCAGGGCTAAAACGGCTGGGGCACGCCACACTGCGAGCACGGCGAAGTTACATGGAACCGGCCGGCCTATAACAGAACTTGGAGCACGCACAACAACATGATGGATACTTTGGCAGCCTTAACGATTGTGCAAAAAGCGGCGCTCATTCCGCTGTTCCCGCTGATTGCGGCGGTGCTCATTACCCTTCTTGGCGGCAAGGTGCTTAAGGGCCTCTCGCATCTGCCAGCCATTGCCGGGGTGCTTGCGTCGTTTATTGTCGCCGTATCGCTTCTGATGAGCTACAACGCCTCCGACGGCGGCTTAAGCTATGGCAACGTATTCACATGGTTTGGGGCCGGTGGGTTTCATGTGCCGGTGGGCGTTTATGTAGATTCGCTTTCGATTCTATTCGTCTGCTTTGTGACCGGCATCTCAACGCTGATCTTCATTTACTCCGGCGGGTACATGGCCGGGGATTATGGCTATTTTCGCTTCTTTGCGTACCTGAGCATTTTCGTGTTTTTTATGTGCATGCTCGTGCTGGCCAATAACTTTGTGCTGGTTTATCTCGGCTGGGAAGGCGTGGGTCTGGCCAGCTACCTGCTGGTGGGCTATTACTACCCCAAACCTTCGGCACGCGAGGCTGCCAAAAAAGCATTTATAGTCAATCGCATTGGCGATACCTGCTTTGCCATTGCTATTTTTATTATTTACCTCACATTCCATACCGTAAGCTTTCATGGTGTGCTTGGCGACCCGCACCGGCTGCTGAACGGATCGTGGCGGGCGGCGCATCATACGGCCATATTCTGGATACCGCTGCTGCTGATGGTGGCTGCGTTTGCCAAGTCAGCTCAGCTTCCTCTGCACGTGTGGTTGCCCGATGCGATGGAAGGTCCCACGCCCGTGTCGGCGCTCATTCACGCCGCAACCATGGTTACCGCCGGCGTTTATTTAGTGGCGCGCTGCATGCCGCTGTTTCAGCATGATCTGCCGGTGCTTCACACGGTTGGTATTATTGGCTGTATTACCGCGTTTATGGCGGCCACCATCGGTATGTGCCAATACGACCTCAAACGTATATGGGCCTATTCCACCGTGTCGCAGTTGGGTTATATGTTTTTGGGTTTGGGCGTTGCGACCGGCTCGGCGGCGGTATTTCATGTCTTTACCCATGCGTTTTTTAAGGCACTTTTGTTTTTGGCCACCGGTTCGGTCATGCACGCCATGGGGGGCGAGCTTGATATTCGTAAAATGTCGGGCATTCGCCGCGTGATGCCCATTACCACCGTATGCCTTTTGATGGGGGCCTTTGCCTTGGCAGGTATTCCGCCGTGGGCAGGGTTTTTCAGCAAAGATGCAATTTTATCGTCGGCAATGAATGCGACCTGGTCATGGGGGCCGGCGCTGTCTATTGTTGGCCTGCTGACGGCGCTTATAACCGCTTATTACACCTTCCGCGCGGTCTTCCGCGTGTTTTTTGGCCCGCTGGTGCTGCCGGCTACCGCAGGTATGCACGAGCCATCGGCATTCACCATAACTGATGCCCATGGTGCCGAACATAATGGCCACGATCACGCCCATGACGACGCCCATGCTCACGCCGGCAAGCCCACCGATGGCTCGCCGATGATGTGGCTGCCGCTGGTTATTCTGGCAATTGGCGCCACCACGGTTGGATTTATGGGCGTATTTGGCGGGCATGGTCATGAAGGTGGCCTGATGCGTCGCTTTTTGGCCGGCAACGATCTTAACCCGGCCGTGCAAACGTCAACGGTGGGGATTGCGGGCATTCCGGTTACGCATGTGGAGCAATCCATGCGGGTGGCTCCCAACGTGCTTATGGGCATTTCAGCGGCGCTGGGCGTTTTGGGCCTGCTCATCGCCTACTATTTTCATCTTGCCAAGCGCGACGCCGCCGAGGCCGCAGCGGCGCGATTCCGTCCGCTGGTTAAATTTCTCGAAAACAAATGGTACTTTGATGAGCTTTACGACCTGGCCCTCGTTCAACCGCTGTGGGCGTTTGGGTGGCTGCTCTCGTACTTTGACCGCTTTGTGGTTGACGGCCTGGTTTTTGTGGTGAGCTTTGTTCCACAGTTGGCCGGTTTTTCGATCAAACCAACCGAAAGCGGGCGGCTGCGATACTATGGCATCGGCATGGTCGCCGGAATCGCCGTAGTGGTGCTTGGGGTGTTGTACCTGATGCACTAACAAGTGCACGGCCCTGATGGGCTTGCCGGCCCGCAAACAGTGCGGCAGTGAATAGGGCCTGATTGCCCCTGGCCGGCTAATTAGAAACGGATAGAACGCATGCATAGCAACTGGCTTATTCCCCTCATGCTTTTGGCCCCGCTGGTGGGGGCCTTAGTGCTGTTTATGCTGCCCCGGAAGGCTGCGGCGAGCATGGGCGGCAAATTGGCGTTTGTGTTTGCGCTGATTCCAACGCTCATCACGGTATTGCTCATCAGCCGCTTTAACATGGCCGAGGGGCAAGCCTGGCAGGAAATGTTCCGCTACAACTGGATCGGGCAGCTTGGCATTCACTTTACGGTCGGCGTAGATGCCATGAGCCTCTGGCTCGTGGCCCTCACGGTGCTTATAACGCCCGTAACCATGCTGGATGCTATGAGCAAAATAAAGCATCGGCATAATGAGTTTTATGCCTGGATGCTGCTGGGTTACTTCGCCATGATTGGCATTTTTGTTGCCCAGAATGTCATGCTGTTTTATTTGTTTTTTGAGTTTTCGCTCATCCCTACCTTTTTTATCATCGGTATTTGGGGTTATTCCAACCGGCGAAAGGCCGCCGCCAAGTTTTTTTGTACGCGTTTGCCGGCTCAATTTTTATTCTCGCCAGCCTCCTGTACCTGGCTTGGGCACATTACGAGCAGGCAGGATCGCTTTCGTTTGGCTTAAAGGCGCTCTATCACACCGGCCAAT
>JAJZKY010000468.1 GCA_021803885.1 Planctomycetota bacterium | reverse complement strand
GCTTTTGTTCTGGTTCTTTCCATCATGGCGTTCGGCGCAAAGGGAAACTGACTCATCAGCGGAGAAAAGCCGGAGCAGAACGATGCGCCGGCGGCATTGGCCTCCGCTGGACCGCGCCCGCGGACGACTGCGTCCACGGATCTGATCGGCGCCTGCAGCAGAGCCAGCACGGTTTGATCCACGTGGTACTTCGGATCGAGGTTGAATGCCTGCGCCGTCTGGCTGGCCGCAGTGTGCGCTGATGCTGACGCGGCAACGATCGGCGCGACCGCGGCGGCATTTGTGCCGGCGGCGGGATTCTGCGCAACCTGCGCCACCGCGGCCTGGAGTCCAAGCAGGCCGTTCACGTAGTTGGTGTTTCCCGGGCCGACGAATTTGTTCACGCTTTGCGGCGCAACCACTGCCTGCGCCGGCTGAAACTCCTTGGCGATAGCCGGATTCGCCACTGCCGTATTGTGCGCAACCGTGAACAGCAGCGCCAGCAGCGGCGAATTGGGATTCGAGAGCAGCTGGAGCTTGGCTGCGGCCACAGCCAGGCTGCCGTACCTGACCACATAAGCGGCGCGGAGAAAGTCAAGCCACTGGGTCTCGAAATCGCTGGTGTAGCGCGTGGTGAGCTGTTGCGTGAGCGTGGCTGCATTGAGCGAGGGGGGCGCCTGATTGCCCAGTACCCAGACCTCGCCGCTGAAGTAGCGCTGGGGATGCTGGATGGCGTCCTGCATGAACGTGAAGCCCGCGCTGGTGAAGGCGCCGGGCACGATATGGGAATCAATCACCGTCGCGGCCGAGCCGGGATAGAGGCTGTTGAAGTTAATCGCCTGCGTCGTCTTATTCGCTGCCGTCAGCATCTGCTGATAGATGCGCTCGAAGCCCCCGAAGCCCGCCAGATACGTGCGCGCCTTGGTGACCGTCACGCTCTCCGGCGCGATGGAATAGGGGTTGTTATGCGCCAGCTCGGTGGCATAAAACTCGAACTGGCGCGTGGCCAGCTCCTTCTGCTGTTCCGTTTCCAGCGCGCGGCCGTTTTGCCAATACTGCATCAGGACCGGCGTGAGGAATTCGGCCGTGCTCTTGTCGGGATTCGAGGTCGTAATCAGATAGGCCTTGAGGGCATTGTATGCAGCTCCGTAATCTGCGCCGGGCGCGGGCGTCGCAGGCAGCGCGTTAAGATAAGCCACGAGGTCGGCCTGCGTATTGGCCAGCATGAGCCGGCGGAAACGGCTGAAATAGATGCGCCGCGCGGCGTGAAGGAGGCTGTTGCCGTGATAAAGACCGAAGCGGTACTTCAGCGGCGCACCGCTGCTCTGGTAGTCTTCAAGCCGCACCACGGCCGCTCGCAGTTGATCGAGCGCGGCAAGGTCTTTGGTTGTCGCCAGCATGGTGGCCGGCACTGCTGCGGTGGGAAGGGCGTTGGCTGCGGTCACGATGGAGTGCTCAAGCCGCGCGTTGTTGGCCCACGACGTGGTAAAGCAGATCAGCAGCGCCAGCAGCACAACGGAGAGCGATGCAAAGACCACGCGGCGAAAGACGTGCGTTCTGCGGCTGTCGCTGGTGCCCGCCAGCGCGCTGCGGTCGCCCAGGATCGCATTCGGGAACAAGTGCGGCAGGAAGCACCACTGCGCCTGTTTGCGCGTGACCGTCTTTGGCGTTTGCGTCGTAGCAGCGGTCTGCAGGGCTTCGACGGAAAACATGCGCGTGGCGCCGGTGCCAGCAGGCTCCGTGTGTGGCTGCTGCGCCGCCGCGGCCACCATCTGCTCCACCATGTGCGCGCGTACGCCCGTAAAGTAAAAGCCGCGCAGATAAGGATTCGCATTCAGGTGGCTGGGCCGCGCCAGTTCCACCAGATAGGCGGCGAGGTTGTTGCGCAGCTTGCGCAGCTCGCGGGGGAATTCGTAGACAGGATCGACGTTATGAGCATCGGTCTCGCGGCCCAACAGTTCCAGCCGGAATTCTGCAAGCGAAAAGAAGATGCGGTCGAGAGCTGAGGTGGCTTCGGCCATGGCTTTTTCCGCGTAGATGCCGCTCGATACCGCATTGCGCGGGAAGGCCATGCCCAGCGGTTGTGACACTTCTTCCTCGCTCAGATTGCGGACGAACTCGGCAAAGTAGGGGATGCGGTCCAGCTTGGTGAGGATCACATAGACTGGAACGTCTGCGCCGAGCTGCCGTGCGAGATCGCGCAGCATCTGGTTGGTGGCGCGCGCCGCGGCCAGCGCGGCATCCGGCGCGGCAGCGCCCAGAAACAGTTCGCTATTGACGCAAACGACTGCGGCGCGCACCGGCGCCTGCTTACCTACGGCCGAGCGCACGGCTTTGGGCCGCGATTTGCGAATCAGCCGGCTCCAGAGCGCGGGAGCTTTGCGGACAGCATCGCCTGCTTCGGCAAACACGCATGAATTCGCATACCATAAGTTGAGGACCGGCGTAGCCACGATGTCCTGGTCGCGATAGACCTGTCCGGCAAGCAGCTCCGGGTCCAGACCGGATTTGATAACTGCGGTCGTCTTGGCGGAGTTCGCATCGCCGAGAATGTAAAGCAGGGGCAGGGCATCAATGGATTTGGCCCCACTGCGCTGTGCCGTCGCCAACTGCTTCTGTGCGGAGTGCAGAAGCGAGTCGAAATCTTTGCCGCCGGGCAGATGCTTTGCCGCCGAATCGAGGCGCTTCTCCTTAAAGAAAATGAAAAGAATCGCGCCTGCTGCCGCCGCGCCCAGCGCCACGAGCAGGATGCGCAGAATCAGCAGCGCCGTTCCGGCCAAGCCGAGGATCGGCCCTGCCAGCCACGCAAGCACGATGGAAAGAACCAGAACAAAAGCAGCGACCAGAATCAGCAGCACGGCAGGCTCCTATTTCGCAATCAATCCGGCGTTCTGCACTTGGGAAACTCCGGAACCCAGCAGAAATTCATATCCGCCGAACCCGATCGCACAAAGGCCGGCCAGCACGCATGCGGTGATGAGCAAGGCTCGTGTCCATGGATCGCGGGCGCGGACGGCAGGCACTTCAGGCGCGGCAATGGGCGGCATGAGACGCGCCGCGCCTCGGATGCGGTCGATCTTGGCGCGTGCCTGGCGTAGCAGCTGATGCAGTTCGCCGCTGTCGCCCAGGGCGTACCGGCCGCGGTAGCCCATTTGGAGGCACAGGCAATGCAGCTCCAGCGCATCAGCAACATCCGTCGAGTCCTGCGCGCTGAGCAGCGAAAGCAGGTTGCGGAAGAAGGCTTCGCCGGCAAGATGGCCGCCGAAAAGCTCCTCCTGCAGCGGCCGCCGCGCCCAATCGCCGAAGACGGGACTTTGCAGATTCAGTACGCTTTCGTCCAGAAAGGCAACGGTGGCAAAGACGCCCATCTGCACGGTGTCGCTGGAGTAGCCGGCCGCTCGTGCGTCCTGCATGGCCGATTGCAGCGAGCGGCGCATCTGCGCGCGAAAGCTTTCCGCATCCTGTACCTGCTGGCGCTGGAAGCGTACGCGCACGATGGCTGTGAGTGCCTCCTGAAAGCAGAGGGCAAGACTGTTGACGCGAGCAGTGCTCATCACGATGTCTCCACAATGATGGTGAGGTCGAACTCGGGTTTGGCGATTTCTCCTGGAATGTAGACGCCGACACTGCGCGTTTGCAGGATGTGTTCCCAGCAAGGGCCGGAGATTTCGAGGGAAAAGTACTGCATGTCCGCTTCGGCGCGAATCGCGGTCGGCGGCACTGGAAGATGAGTGAGCTTCATGCCCGGCAGAGCGCGCTTTACCAGCTCCGGAATGAACTTCGCAGAGCAGACCTTGACCAGTTGCGGCGTAAGCCGCAGCAGCTCCGATTCGCCCAAAGCGGAGCGCATGCCCAGGATCCATCGCGCCCGCCTCAGGCATCGCTCATCCTGTACCGGGGCTGCGTAGATGTACGGTTCAGCCGGCGTAAAATTCAGCGTGATCGTGTTCGACGGGACAACAATCTCGAGATGCCGCCGGATGTGGGCATCAAGAGCGCGGAATGCCGGACCGGGGTTGCGATGATCGTAGACGGGAAGCTGGCGCGGGTCGGAATCGACAGCAAAGGTACAGAGTGCCCCGGCCAGCCTCGACAGCTCGACGAAGACAGCTTCAGGATGCGCGTGCCGCGTCGTAATCAGGTGTTGCAGCGGAGGAATACTACTGTGCAACGCGTGCAGAAACCAGTAGTTGGCCACATCCAGGGCGCCCGTTCCCGCTTCGAAACGGCCGTGCCGCCGCGCGCCACGCGCCACGGTTGAGCTTTTCTCCGCCACGGCGTCCAGCAGCCGGCGGAGCAGCAGCATCAGCGGTTCGCTCGCGCTTAGCGTCAGGCATGGAGGGACGAACTCCTCATCGCAGACCAGGTGGCCGCGGCCATCGCGCAGCACAAGCGCAATCGGAATCGAAAGCAAATGGGGAGTCAGCTCGGCTTCCGTCATCAGCCGGATATTTTTCTGTCCCAGGTCGATCTCCCGCTCGTCGATGCCGTTGGTCTCATCGCGCAGAAGCCGCTGCATGGGCGAAAAGCGGCTGCCGTTGGGCGATGCGCCCAGATCGCAGTCGAATCCGTTGTCACGGCGGCTCGGAACGGTGAGATAAAGCCTGAGCTCCGCATCCGTGGAAGGAAAGACTTCGAGCAGGTTACGCAGCGGAGGTGACGGATCGGAGTTGGGAATCTCGAAGGGAAGCCCATCGGGAAATAC
>JAJZKY010000467.1 GCA_021803885.1 Planctomycetota bacterium | reverse complement strand
GATCTCGCACTGAAAAAATCTTCGAATTGATTGGAAAGTTCGTTGCGGCTGCCCTTGATGGTTGCCGAAGCTCGGACAACTCCATACACTAGGAACATCAGACATCAGAGGCAAGATTGCTTTTCTGAGGGACCGTCCGCGTTTTGATATGCGCCGACGGGGAGGTTCAATGCGGCGGTTTGTTTTTTTAGCAATGGTATGTGTGCTCTCGCTGCCAGCGAGCATGTCCATGACGGGCTGTTATTTGACCGATTATGGAAAAAATTTTTGCAGCGGGTTTCAGAGCGGCCCGTCCGTAACGGCGACATCCACGATTGATTTGGAGCCAAGCACCTATGGTCTTTCTGTGAACTATGGGTCCACCAATGGCGTGGTCTCCGCCAAAGGATATACCTGCAAAGGAACGCAATCGAATCTGAAAAATTTCACGTATGGCAGCAGCGATATGACGCTGGCCGACGTTTCCCCCACGGGTCAGGTTTGCGGCGGCACCTGGAACCGGAACTCTGGCAATGGTGTGGCAAACTTCACCACTTGTATTCCGACCAATAAATCGGGCATCGCCTACATCACCGCCAGCGGTGGAGGAGCAACCAGCAATCCTGTTCCCGTCTTTGTGCATCCGCAGGTGACCAGCGTGGTGTTGACTCCGGGCGGGACCTCGGAGACATGCGCTTACGCCAGCAATCCCTCCGATGGACAAGTTTCTCCGGTGACGATCTGCTCGTCTGTGGACCCGGCGAATCCGGCCAATAATCAGCCACCGGGTTGCACCCCTGGGTACACGCAAACGAGCTGCATCTCGCAGAACAACACCGTGCCGTTGGCAGCAACGGTTTGCACCGGGGGAGGATCTTGCGCGCCCGGCTCTGCCAATGACATCACCTGTGCTGTGGGGCACCTTTCTTTCACGCCGCAGAACAAGAACATTGTTACCGTGGATCAGAATGGAATTGCCACGGCACACCAGCCCGGCGCAACCGTGATTACAGCGAATGTGGCGCAGGCCTCCAGTTCGGCAGGGTACTTTTTTACGTGCCCGCCCAAGAGCATTACGCTTACGGCTGGCGGCACTTCCAATACCAGTGTTACGGTCAACCAAACCAACATCCAGCCCCTGACGGCAACGGTACTCGACACGAATAATAATCCGATCGTTGGGTTGAGCTTAAGCTATAGCTCCACGAACCCGCTCAATGTCAGCGTGAACCTCACAGGAGTTATCACCGCAGCCTTCCCCAGTGATGCCGATGTGGTGGCGCAGTGCCTGCCGGGAATTTGCAATCCATCTCCAGAAGACCAAATTGGACTTTTTGGCACGGGAATGCCAATTACCAGCAATCCCGTGAGCGTTCACTCGCCCGGGCCCAGCTCGACCATTCTTTACTTGGCCAGTCCACAATCGTACGGGTATATTCCGATCGATTTCTTGGTGGGAACGGTCACCTTGCCGGTGAAGTTGCCCTATCTACCCAATTCCATGGTGTTGAATCAGCAAGGGACCACGTTGTACTTTGGATCCGCAACAGAGTTGATGGAGGTGGATACAGCCAAGGAATTTCTGAATCAGCAGGATACTTCCGTTCCAGGGACGGTTTTAGCGGTTTCCCCGGACAATACGATGGTGGTGATTCATGATCCTTGCAGGCAGTTGTTTTACTTGTATGATCCGAGTGCGAAGACATCCCTTCAGTTTCCTGCGCCCGGGCCAACGATCGCCTGTGATGCCAACGATGTACCCATTTATCCGGCGGGTGTGACCAATCCTATATTTTCCACGCAGTATCTTGGCGGGGAAGTGAATCCACCCTACACGGCCAACTTTACGGAAGATAGTCAGACGCTCTACATCACGTATTCGAACCCGCCAGCGGCCAACACTCCGAATGCGGCTACGTTGTTTGTTTACTCCCGCTTCACCGGCTGGCACGCTTGCACAGACAATGGTGCCAATCCGGCAACAAACTGCCCGGCATCATCGCCAGCGACGGAAACCGTACCGGTACCCAGCAACACGGTGACCGTTCCGGGGGTTGGAATCTACACCGCGTCTGCAGGAGCAGCGGAGACCACCGCATTTAGCTATTGCGCCACGGGGCCAAACAACACGAGTACCAATCCCAATACCGCAGTCAATCCTACGAACTACTATCCGCCCGTGGGCGCAGTGACCGCGAATATCGATCAGGTGGCTAGCACGACCGACGGACATCACATCTTGGGAGCTACGGCCAATGCGGGCACGGGCAGCCTGACATTCACAGACATCGACGTAACCATTCCTTCTGGAGCTTGTCCGCAGACAGGTAATTTGCAATTTGGCACTGCGCCCAACGTTGCGGGCACGCCGTACTTGTCCACACTGAACGTTCCTAGCATTGCCAACATCAGTCAGGTGTTGCCATCCCCCACATCGGGTTTGGCCTTTGTCACCTTCTACTCCAACGCGCCGGGTACAAGCGGCAATACAATTCTGCCAGCGTACACAGTGCCCGCTACGGGAGGCGGTACATTGCAAGGCGTGCAGTTGCAAGGCACGGCGGGTGCTCCGATCGCCGGCATCTTTAGCCCGGACACGAATACGTTCTATGTGAGCACGGATCAGGACGACCTGATCCACCTCATCAACACAAACACGCTGACGGATTCCCAGCAGATCAACCCCAATTTGACTGATGCGAATAACAAGCCGGTGCCGGTCTTCTTTATGGCCGCACGCCCGCGTCAGGTGGAATAGACACTTGGCACAGAACAGAAAAAGGCCCTGCGGATGCAGGGCCTTTTTCTTGTCGAACGAGGCTGAATTTACGCGGGCTGCTTGGGGTTCAATTGTTTGATGGGACGCGGTAGCGTGCGCGCGGCTGCATCCAGAATTCCATTCAAGAAAGAAATCGATTCCGGCGCGGCGTAGAGCTTGGCCACCTCCAATGCTTCGTCAATGATGATGGGCAGCGGTGTGCCGGGGAAGCCCAGCATCTCGGCAATGGCCGCGCGCAACAGGTTGCGATCGACAGCCGGCATGCGCTCCAAACGCCAATTCGTGCTCAACTGCTGAATGCAGGCATCAATCTCTTCCTGGCGCTCGGTGGCAATGCGAAAGATGTCTTCGGCAAAGCCGCGGGCATCCATGTCCGTGGTGGTGCGGGACTGCCAAAAGGTGCGGCGCACCTCATCCGGAGTGTGGCGGCCAATGTCGAGCTGAAAGAGCATCTGCATGGCCAGTTCGCGGGATTTGCGGCGCTTGCCCATGCTAAGCCTTGCCTTGTGCAGAGGTGTCAGAGATTTTTTTATGCAGGGAAACCATCTCGATGGCGGCAATGGCCGCTTCAAATCCTTTATTGCCCAGCTTCAGACCGGCGCGATCCAGCGCCTGTTCCAACGTATCGCAGGTGAGCACCCCAAAGCTGTGGGGAATTCTGGTTTCCTGCTGACTTTGCCCGATGCCGCGTGCGACCTCGTTATAGATGGCCTCGTAGTGCGCAGTCTCTCCACGCAGCAGGCAGCCCAGGGTCACGATGGCGTCCAGGGATTGCGTGGTGGCCAGGGTGCGGGCGGCAGAGGGAATCTCCCAAGCTCCGGGAACGCGAACGATGCGCAGATTGTGCATGGCCGCACCACTGCGCAGCAAAGCATCCAGCGCGCCTTGAAGAAGCCGGTCGGTGATGACGGCATTCCAGCGCGCGACGACGATGCCAAAGCGCATGTCGTGTGCGGACAGATCGCCTTCCATCGCCAGCGGGATGCCGTGCAGCGGATTTTCACTTTGCCAAAAGGCCAGCTTGAGGCCGGGGGCAGGCTCGACGGTAAACAGACGCGAACCCCAATGGGTTTCTGCAATGGAGGAGATTCTGTCTTCAGCTGCGGTGGAATGATTTTTCTTGAGCCACTCCAGCGCGACGGCATGAACCGAGTCCAGCGCGGTGACTTCAACCAAAATATCCGAGGGTGCGGCGGGCAAGCGTCCGTGGATGATCTCCAGATTTCCAATGGGGGCAAGAAAGGGCGCACCGCGTCCCTGGCCGTCTTGCCAACCCTTGCCCGGCTCAAAGCCGAGGGCAGAGAAAAAATCCGCGAGCTTGTCAAAGAGGTCTGGTTCGCCCACAGAGCGCACCAGAGTGATGCCTTTCACCATACTTAGATGGTACACGCTTCGCGGCTTTACTGGCGCGGGTGGACTTGCTACACTCGCTGTTTTGCCAGCGGACGGCAGGAGGATGTGCGATGCAACTGGAAACGCTTTTGTATGCTGTGCGCGATGGCGTGGCCAAGGTCACGCTGAATCGACCGAAGGTGTTGAACGCGCTGAATCTCGCCATGCTGGCAGAGTTGGAGATGGTCTTTCCTGCCATTCGTGAGGATGCCACGATTCGCGCGGTGTTGGTGACCGGAGCGGGCGAAAAAGCCTTTGCCGCAGGCGCGGACATTCAGGAGCTGGCTGGGCTGGGGCAAGAGCAGGGACGCGAGCAGGCGCTGCGTGGGCAATCTGTTTTTGCCGCGATTGAAAATTGCGGCAAGCCGGTGATTGCCTGCATTCGTGGGTATGCGCTTGGCGGCGGCTGTGAGCTGGCATTGGCTTGCACACTGCGTATTGCAGACACGACGGCGCGCTTGGGGCAGCCAGAAGTGAAGCTGGGTCTGATCCCCGGCTATGGCGGAACGCAGCGGCTGGCGCGGCTGGTTGGGGCGGCTGCGGC
>JAJZKY010000009.1 GCA_021803885.1 Planctomycetota bacterium | reverse complement strand
GCGAAATGGACGAAAATGCAGACGAGTTGGCGTGCGTCTCGCAGCCCCAGGCGCGTGCAAATGTGGTCGAAGCCACCCTGCACGGTGAGCGTAGCGGAGGTGAGAATGACGCTGGGGATGGTCTCAAAGAGGTGATCTTCCAGCAGCGAGGAGACGTCTATCGGCGTGGCCTGCAGCAGGATGCTGCGCGTCTGCTGGCGCAGGCTGCCGGAGACGCGCCGCTCCAGCCAGTAAACCATGTTGCCCGAGTTGGACTCGAGGACAAATTCCAGCTCGGAACGAAGCTGGGCAACACGACGACGCAGACCTTGGGACTCCTCCACACCGCGCAGTTGATCCAGCTCGGCTTCAAGACGAATGAGCGTATTGCGCACGCTGAGGTAAAGATCGCCGCTGGTTTCAAGAAACTCCTCACGATTACTGAAGGGCTGACGGCCATCCTCAGCGATGGGAAGCTGATGAAAGAAGAGTCGCGCTCTGTCCAGCATCTGTTGCGCGCTGAAGTGAACCTGGATTGCGGTGTCCGGGTTCTGCCGAAAGAGCGACTCAAGGTCGTGGGCCAGATTCTCGAAACGCTGGTTGCCAACGGACAGACCAAAGTAACTGCTGGCCACAGACTCCAACTCGTGCGCTTCGTCGAAGATGACGGCGGCAGCCTCGGGAAGCACGCCTGCGTCCGGCGCTCCGGCTGCTTCGCGACGGACAGCAATATCGGCAAAGAAGAGGTGATGGTTGACGATGATCAGATCGCTTTCAAGGGCCTTGCGGCGCATCTCTGTGATGAAGCATCGCTGATAATCCGGGCAGGTGGAGCCGAGGCAGGACTCGCTGCGCGCATCGATGCGCGACCAGAGATCGCTGACCTCGGGCAGGTCCGCAAGCTCGGACCGGTCGCCGGTTTCGGTCTGCTGTTCCCATTCCTGAATCTGCTGCAACTGGCGAAGATGGTCGAGACCAGTGAGCACGGGCTGGCGGGTGAGTGTGACAAGCTTATGGCGGCACAAGTAGTTGGCTCGACCCTTCATGACACAGACACGCAAAGGGCCGAGCAGAGATTCCAGAAATGGAATGTCGCGCGAGATGAGCTGGTCCTGGAGGGCCTTGGTGCCCGTGGAGACGATAACGCGCCTGCCAGTTCGCAGGGCAGGCAGCAGATAGGCGAGGGTCTTGCCGGTGCCCGTGCCCGCCTCGACGATCAGATGGCGGCGTTCCTCGAGGGCACGCTCGACGGCGCGGGCCATTTCAAGCTGGCCAGGACGAGATTCATAGGGCAGCGAGGATTGCTCCAGTATGCCGCCCGGCGCGAAGAAGCCATGCAACGAGGGTAGCGGACGAGCCACTGTCGGCCCCTCTGTGCCAGCTTCCCTTCCCGCGTTCTCTATCGTTTCCGTCAGTTTTTCCGGCAAACTGGCTTTCCTCACTGCCCGCTTCCGAGCTTTACCGCACATCACTTGCGTATGTTCCCGGCCTGTCTCCATAGTAGCGAGGATGAGCCGATTGCAGCAGGATTGGCTGAGAGTGTGAGTTGAGCGGCTGGGGATTGACCGAAAAAAGTGGACTAAGTATACTTAGTCCATGGCCTATACAGTGCACCAGGCAAAGACTCACTTCTCGCGGCTGCTGAAGCTGGTGGAAGCGGGCGAAGAGGTGATCGTGATGCGCGGGTCGCATCCGGTAGCCAAGCTGGTGCCCGTGGAGCCGACTGCGGTTGGCGGCGAGTTGCCGTTTCGTCTTGCGGGAGCTTATCGGGGAAAAATAAGCTGGACTGAGGATGCCTTTGCCCCGATGACAGACCAGGAGCTGGTGGAGTCCGGATTCGGGTACATGGTAGACGAGCCTCTCGATGTTCGTCCGGGAACGAAAGACGGGCAACCGGATCAATGACATTTCTGCTGGACACGCATGCTCTTCTGTGGCTGCTGAGCGCACCGGAGTCACTACCGGACCGAGTGCTCAGCTTGATACGGGATCAATCATCCCGAGTTCTGCTCTCTCTGATTACGCCGTGGGAGATCGCCATCAAGGCAAAGACAGGCAAGCTGGATGTGGCGGATCTGCTGGATGACTTTGCAGCGAAGATGACACGGGCAAAGTTAGAGATTGTGGAGACAACGGTGGCTCAGGTGATTCGCGCTGGCGGACTTCCGCTACACCACCGCGACCCCTTCGACAGGCTGTTGATCGCCCAGGCAGCCGAACTTCGCGTGCCGATTGTCAGCGCCGATCAGAGTTTTGATTTCTATGAGATTCCACGCATCTGGGAATAACCGGGATGCATCCAGCGCAGGGCTGTTTTTTCTTTGCCGGGCGAAGCGCGCCGGGCAAGTTAGCAAACGATCCGCGTGATCGTCGAATGGAGTTTTTTGTGTCGAAGTATCACAAGTCGGTTGTATCCTCTACGCCAGCGAGCGCGGGGCTTCCCTTGGTGGCGATTGTTGGCCGCCCGAACGTGGGCAAATCCACGCTGTTTAACCGGCTGACACACTCGCGGCGCTCGATTGTGGGCGACGAGCCGGGGATTACGCGGGACCGCATCTATGGCGATGTAGAGTGGGACGGGCGGATCATCCGGCTGGTGGATACGGGCGGTATAGTGCCGGACGACGCGGAGCTGATGCCAAGCGAGATCTATCGGCAGGCGCGAACTGCGCTCGAGGAAGCGGATCTGCTGCTGCTGGTCGTCGATGCTCGGACGGAGCTGGCATCTCCGGACTACGACCTGGCGCGGATGCTGATCCGCGGCGGCAGGCCGGTGTTTCTCGTGGTGAATAAGGTAGAAAGCGCGGCCGTGGCCTCGGTGGCAGAGAACTTTCGACAGCTTGGCATTCGAGAGGTATTTCTGGTCAGCTCAGAGCACGGCCTGGGGATTGGCGACCTGCTGGATGCGGTGTTTGATCGGCTTCCAGCGCCGGTAGCGCCCGGGATTGTAACGAAGGGCAAAGCGGGAGAAGAAAACTTTGAAGAATATCTTCCAGCGGACGATTTTGCCGAGAATGAGTTGACTGGCGAGGCTCCCGAGGAGTTGATCGATCGGCATCTGGCAGCGAACGCATTTGCCGCGAGCGAAATGGACGAAAATGCAGACGACGCAGCGGCGACAGTTGACGGGGAAGAACCGCTGCATCGGACACACGGGGAGTTTGAACAGCACGAGACTTCGGTGGCCATTATCGGTCGGCCAAACGTGGGGAAATCGACGCTGCTGAACGCGCTGACCGGAACCTCGCGGGCGATTGTGTCTCCGATTGCGGGCACGACGCGCGATGCCGTCGATGAGGTAATCGAGTACGAAGGGCAGCGGCTGCGGCTGATCGATACGGCAGGGATCCGGCGTAAGGGCAAGACGCACCTGATGGCCGAAAAACTCTCGGTCGTGATGGCGCGGCGACATCTCGAATCCTGTGACGTGGCTCTGCTGATGATCGACGCGACGGAAGGCGTAACGGCGAGCGACGCGCATATTGGCGGCTACGCGCACGAGAGCGGACGCAGCGTGATCATCGTGATCAACAAGTGGGATCTGGTGACGACCAACCGCACCGACGGCAAAGCACCCGCCGACAAGTCCGTGTATGAAGGCCAGGCGCGACGCGCGTTGAAGTATCTGAACTACGCGCCGGTGATCTTTATCTCAGCGGCTGAAGGAGCGAATCTGGACAAGGTATTGCGCGAAATTCGCCGCATCGGGCAGCAGCGGCGCAAGCGCGTATCTACAGGGCAAATGAATCGTTTCCTGGACAAGATCGATTTCCAGCGCGCGCCGGTGCCAATGGCCAAGCGGGTGAGAATCTTCTACATGACCCAGGCTGCGGTCGCTCCACCAACGTTTGTGCTCTTCACGGACCGGAATATCAAGCTGCACTTTGCGTTCGAGCGGTTTCTGGAAAATCAGATTCGCGAAGCGTTTGGGTTTGACGGGACGCCGATCTGGTTCAAGGTGAGGGCGCGGAACGGGTAGCAGACGGGAGAGTTTGCAGGCTACGCGCCGTGATATGCGAATCGTCCGGTACAATTGGCAGCAAGTTTTCCTGCTCTGTCTGACGATGCTTCATTCAATATGAAGGTGCAAATGTTCTGGAAATCCGCATTCAAGTGGCTGCCGAGGATATTCATTGCGACGCTGATTCTGTTTGTGTGCTTTGGCCTTCGCACTGTTTATGTGCTCGCAGCCGATGCAAGTGCTGATGCTCCGCTGACTGCCAGCGAGTTGAAGGACAGGCTGGATGAGATCAAGTGGACTTTGGGGTTGATTGTGATTACCGCGGGCCTTTTCACACTCGCTCAGGGTGTTGCCGCAGGCTTCAGCGCGCAAAGTTTTACGCGACAGGCCGAGGACACTTTGACTGGCCTCAAGAAGCTGGAAAGTGACGTTCATCGACGCTATCCCTTCTTTGCCGATACGGAAGAACGCCGCAGCGAAGCCTACGAAAATCTTACGCGGATGCTGGCGGCTTCGTCAGTCAACGATGCGGACGAGGGATTTGACTGGCGGCGCTTTTCCTATGCCATCAGGTCACTGATGGAGCGGCAGGAGATATTGTCGTTTGAGCGTCTGGTTCCATACGAGATTGCTTCGCAGCACGAATCCAGCGAAGTTTACTCGCGGCAGATTCAGCGTCTGGCGCGTTTTTACTGGTCGAAGTTTGTCTTCGAGCATGGTCGCGGACTCGGCTACTTTGCGGATCTGGAGCGAGCGGAGTATTTACTCGAGTTAGCCCTTCGGAAGGCATCCGGCAGGATCAGCATTTACAACGATCTGGGCAACATCCGACTGGAGTCGGCACGCGCGCGGATTGCCGTTCAGGATTGGTCCATGTATCCCACTCCGCAGAGTGATCAATATTTCGGCGAGATTACGGAAGTCTTCAAAGGGGCAATCGATACCTTCGAGGAGAGCATACGGATTCAGCCGCGACAATTGCGCGCCCGCTATAACCTTGCTGTGCTTTATGCGGAAGACCTGCAAAACAGGCTTCCCGATGCGATTGAGCAATTGGAAGAGGCGGTCAAGTGGACAAACTGGGAGACCCGGCCCGTTCCGGCATTCACGTGCACGGCATGGTTCAATTTGGGCTGCTACTACGGTCGGCTGGCGAAAGAGAAACCGGAACTGACATTTGCCAATAAATGCATTGCGGCTTTGGAAGATGCTGCAAAGTTAGGGCTGCTCGCGCCGGAGGATGTGGAGAAGGAATTCTTCAGCGTCCAGGCTCATCACCGAAGCCAGCTTGGGACTGTAAGCACCCTGATCCCAAACACTGCTGATGGCGACCTGTACTATCTTGCGCAGCACGGCAGCGAGAAAACTAAAGCCGAACTGTCGCGACTGAAGCCGTTGCTTTCGGCTAAACGAGCTTCCTGACGGGGCCGGTTAAAGAAGCTCTGGTACCTTCCCTCAGGGGCTAAAGCCCGTACCCTTCAGGAAACGAGGCTTGTAGAGTCGAGATGTGGCGCGGTGGTTTAGGTTTGGCCTGTCTGTATCCGGCTCTTTCGTTTGCCGGTGCCTCACTATCCAATCCATGCCCCGTTTCCACATCCCGCTCGTCGAACCGGACATGCACATTTCGCGCATCCGGCTCTCGTTGAAAACATCACGGTTTCGCCCACGAAAAGCTGTGTGTCCGCTCGGTCAAGCAGATAAGTCCAAACGCATCGTGCAAGGTAGCTTCCGGATATTGCCTGGTCGCTCTCCCTGCCATCTTGTGTTTGGCGCACAGCCATCGACGCAGCCGCTTACGAGCATGACGATCCACTGCCCGGTAGGCTTTGCTGACCGGACCAAGACAGAAGTAGTTGGCCCAACCGTTCATCAGTCGGTTAAGTTTCGCCACCACTGCTTTATGATCCAGCAGGGTTCTATTGTGCCCGGTTTCGCCGCTGATCGCCTGACAGATGCGGATCACTCGTTTCTTGGCCGGAACCGTGCCAAGATAGGCACGTCCCGTCTTCGTCGAGTAACAGCGTCCAAACGTGTAACCCAGAAAGTCGAACTTTTCTTCCGGCAGCTTCGCGACCCGCGTCTTGCCATCATTCACCGTCAGTTTCAGCTTCGTCATCATGAGCCGCATCGTAGACAGAGCTTCTTCCGCCCTGCCCCGGCAGCAGATCACGAGGTCATCAGCATAGTTGACGATGTATGCTCCAAGACGCTTTTCGTGCCCCAACTTCTTCCATCCGAGCACGAACCGGCGCATGTAAAGATTGCTGAGCAGCGGGCTGATCGGTGAACCTTGAGGCGTTCCCCGGCCTTCATCCCGATTGCGCGTATTCCGATACTTCTTCCCGCGATCATCCGTTTCCTCAGCCGGAGCTTTCAGCCACATCTTGATGAGATGAAGCATGGCGCCGTCAACAACCCGGCGCGCGACCGACTTGAGAAGCTCCGAATGCGGAAGAGAATCGAAATACCCGGCGAGATCTGCGTCTACAATCTCTCCATGTCCGGTGTTAATCAGCTTATGGACGTGTCTTACTGCGTCCAGGGCGCTGCGGCCTCGCCGATAGGCATACTGTTCCGGTTTCAGGTCGGCCTCGAAGATGGGGTCGAGCACCGAAACCGCCGCCATCATGACCACGCGGTCGCGGATAGCGGGCACTCCTAACGGACGCTGCTGTCCCCCGGGCTTCGGAATGAATACCCTCCGCACGGGAAGTGGTTGATACGTTCGGCTTTTCAGCTCTTGCGTCAGTTCGTCCAACCAGCGCTCTGCCCCATACGTCTTGATGTCCTCGAACGTTTGATTGTCTACTCCCGCCGCTCCACCGTTGGCTTTGCAGCTTTCGTAGGCGTAAGTCAATACGTCCTTCCGGTACATCTTGTCGTACAGCGCATAGAAACGAAAGTCAGGCGATTTCTTCGCTTTGTCGTGTAACGCTGCCTGTAACTTCTGAACACTTTCCGGGGTTGTTAGGCTCATCGCCAATCCCTCCGTCTTTGTCACTTCTTGCGTTGATTTCCAACCAAGGCCCCTTCTCTCCCCCGGCATTACCCGGCTTCATCGGTACTACGGGCCTCACCGCCACCCCAAACGGCCCGGCCTGGCTCTCGCGAGTTGCCGGTTGATCCCAACTGCGGATCACCGCTGGGGCTTCCCGTGTTCCATGTGCTTTCCTGCGCATGCATGTCGTCACCAATACCCCGGCAGGTCCGATGGAAGCTGTTCGCTCATGCTCCTCCAGCGGCGGCGGCCTTCCCCATCTGAACGGCGGGTCGGCACCTGCATTAGGTGTTTCGAGGCCTGCTCGGTGTTTACTCGCATTACAACCTGCATACTCACGGAGCCGCTTGAACGGCCCTTTGCATCGAAGGCTCCGACGACTTTGTTGCCTCTGCCGCCGCTTCGATTGTTACCGGGTGGAACGAACCAGTTCCCGGGCGGGACTACCTCCCGCTGAAAAGCACCGGCTTTCACGGCGCACGATCAGAGGTTCCTTAGGCCGTTTCTTAAAGGAGTGACATAGCTCTCACCCTTCTTAAGAAGGCCAAAGTGATCGGCAATTCGCAGCCAGGGCTTTTGATAAAGCCGAAATATCTCGATTGCGTGACGAACCTTTGATATCTGCGTGGGGCTGCTCTCGGATACCTGGCGCTCTGAAGAGACTGCGGTGGCCATTCTGCACTCCATTTCTACCGTGTATTCCATGCTCACAAGCAGCTATCGAGAACCCAGCGATTCTCGCGAAGATATTCGACTGTTTTTACGATCGCTGCCTGGATCGTTAAGTGGGGCTTCCACCCCAAATTTCGAATTTTGCCGCAATCCAGGAAGATAAAAGGATTGTCTCCAATCCAGCCGCGGTCGCCTCCCGTGTAGGTGCACGCCGGATTCAGATTCAGGTGAGTTGCAATCCAATGGATCGAGTCGTTGACCGCGCAGTATTCATCCGTGCCGAGATTGAAGATGTTCACTTTGTCTTTGGCTTTCTCCACGGCAAGGAATATTGCATCGACGCAATCCTGGACGTAAAGGTATGACTTACGCTGCTTGCCGTTTCCCAACACACGTAATGCTTCCGGATGCTGTAATAGCTGTTTGTAGAAATCGAATACGTGGCCGTGCGTGTATCGTTCGCCCAGGATGGAGACGAAGCGGAAGATCCAGCTTTGCATGCCAAAAGCTTCGCAGTAGGCTGCGATCAGCCCTTCCGCGGCCAGCTTGGATGCGCCATAGAGCGATGTTTGTAGAGGAAACGAAGCATCTTCAGCTGTGGGGAACGAATCCGGCTCTCCGTAAACCGATCCGGTTGACGCAAATACGATCCGCTTCACGCCGCTGTCTCGCATCGCTTCCAGCACATTCGCAGTACCTAGGGTGTTTTGCTCGAGGTCTTTGCGAGGATGCTCGGGACCTCTTCGGACGTCGGCATTCGCTGCCAGATGGAACACGATATCGATGTCCGCCATCGCCGGTTTCAGTTTCTGCGGATCGAGAATATCGCCATCATGCAGCTCATATTGGGAAGACGCACGAGCAGCGGCAAGGAACTCTTGCTTGCCTGTCGAAAAATTATCAAAGCCGCGGACAAAGTGACCGGCTTCCAAGAGCCTATCCGTCAAGTTGCTTCCAATAAAACCAGCAGATCCTGTGACAAGAGCCCGCATTCCACCTCCGTTAATATGGATCAATGCTTTACCTTGAACAGCCTTGGTCCTTGCGGACAGGCCGCGACGCGCCTCAATACCCTGTCTGTTGCCCGGCAACAGAAGGAACCGCTTTGTAATGCCGCCGCCTCCCAACCTTCCAGATTGCAACCATCATTTTGCGAAGCAAGGCAGTGGGGACTATTGAACTTACGGCCATGAAAGCGCCACGCAGTCCGCGCGGCAACGCCTCGGTTGCCGCCTCGCGCGCCAAGTCCATTCTTCCCGCCATCAGGCACGCAAGCATATAGGAACGGTGAAGCTTTGCCACTGCCCGGGCACCGGCGTCAGCGCACAGCGGATCCCTGCTTCTCGAAGCAGCATCAGCCAGCATGTCCAGTGTATTTTTCTTCACCACGTACATCGTGTCGAAGGGCGCGTTGCTTGTCTCGCGAAGTTCAACATTCACTAATTTGGCCCCGACATGCCCAAACGAACATTGGCGAGAAGCGAGGCGGAGATATAGTTGCCAGTCTTCCGGCCACCAAGCCCTTTCTTCATCAAATTGAAGACCCTCGGTAAAGAAGCGCCGCCGGCACATGAGTGTATTGATATTGATCACACTCGCCTGGATCAGGCTCCTTTCGATGAAACCGGACGGGGTGGGCCATCGCCCTTCCAGTAAAAGGCCGGGCTTGTCTACATCCCGGTAAAGGACATCGCAATAAACAGCGCCATGCTCGGGGTAGTTCTGGAGGAACTGAACCTGGGTTGCCACCTTGACCGGCTCATAATAGTCGTCGGCGTCCAGGAAGGTAACAAAATCGCTTTCGAATGCCCGAATGCCCTGGTTGCGGGCAGCGGCCTGACCGCGCGTGCCTGGAGTCTGCCGGAGGTAGCGAACCCGGTCGTCCTTCATCGACCGTACAACCCTTTCGGTCAGGTCGTTGGAAGATGCATCGATGACGACCACAAGCAGCCGGTCATAACTTTGGTTGAGTGCGCTTCGCAACGACCGCGCAATTGTTTTTTCAGCGTTCAATGCGGGCGTGATAATGGATACCAAGGGCGTCATTCCGATATTTATCTCTTTTTGATTTCTGTGTAGTTTTCTTCCGTGAGGATTGCTCAAATCAGATCAAACCGGCATAAATCGCTTCGCACTAAGGCGAGAGCCGCTTCCGCTCAAGAGGATTCCCAACAAGATTGAGTGGATCGGGATTCCAAACGGCATATCCAAAAATAGATGCGAAGTCCAAAGGCCGACAAAAGCCACGAGAGCGGCAACATTGATCATCTGATGGGCATCGGGCGGGCCAGCAGATTGAACTCGGCGGTATCCCCAAACGACAATAATTAAGAAAAATCCTGCGGTCAGACACGCGCCCGGCATTCCCGCATTCATCCACGCCACGAGAAATTCTTCATGCGGAGGCATGCGGATGTCACTGTATAGCACAAATGGCGGCGTGTAGCGCTCTTCGTAGCCAAGTCCGGCGCCAAGGGGGACGGAAGGAAGGACCGACAAATAATACTTCCATTGGGGTGTCCTATCATCATTCGCCATTTGTAACGCAAGCCCGAGCTTAGCTGAAGAGGGCATTGAGGCGTATCCCGCCAATGCGAGGACAACAATGAGTCCCATAGTCAGGCTCATACGTATAAGCCGCCCTTTGCTACGTCCCATCAGGAAGCTGCCAAATAAGAACACAACTATTAAGGCCACGTAGCTAGACCTGACTTCGGTCCAAAGCGTAATGAGCAACATTGCGGCCAAATACAGAATCAGAGCCGTGGCGCGCTTCCAGCGTCCTTCCCGGAACGCGATGATGAGAGCAATCCAGACGAACGCAGCGGCTACGATGCATATGTCCGTCGTTACCGCCGGGTTCGCTGAAAGTCCATAGTATCGCCCAGCGATTGCTACGAATGGCTGGTCTTCCGGAACTTTCAGCAGGGTATGGACAATGAAGTCTGCTGCGTCGATGTTGACAAACCATAATCCTGTAATAACGATGGGCAATAGCGGGGTCAGAGCCAACGCCCACGCTATCCTGATACGCCATCTCTCAGACCTAGAGGCCTCTACCCAGGTGCCAAGCGCAAGTACGTAACAGCCGATGAGCATGTAGGCGCTTACTTCAGCCAAACGAGTCAGAGGAATGTCGAGAAACACCATCGCCAATACGGTCGACAACCCACATAGCACAATGAAAGCACCATACATATAAAATGACGCCACCACTGGCCGGGCAATGGTGCCACCTATTTGCTTTCTGTGAATCCACCAGATTGCAAGGATCAGAGCTGCCACTGGGAAGAGTAGAAAATCGGGACGATAGCGAAGGGCGTTACTTGTCACCGTGCCGCTATCTGTTACCGGAGTGTAGTAACAGAGGCTCATGGTACCAAATAGAATCAGCCATCGAAACAGACGCAAGCTCACGATTATGCTCTTCCGTCCGGCCCATCAGTGAACAGCCGCCCAGGGCAGATGAGCGGTTTCAAGTAAGTCTCAGAAGCCTTCATCGAACTTTGTGGATTCTGCATCGAACGCAGCGAGAATCCATCTCGAATGCCACTTGCGATAGCTTTTGCTTTTATGGCCCGTTCAGTTTCGTAGACCGCGAGCAAAATCCACCTCTTCAGCAGCGCCCATAGTGTCGTGGTGCACCACGAAGGCTCGCGCCGCCAGTAGTGGCGAATGGTCCAGGCAAGATTGCGGAAGTCGAGGTACCAGCGGGCGGGACTTTGCAGGGCAATCAACACCGTTCGTCCCAGGAAATGGCGTTCCTCGGTGGCCCCTGCCGCATGGGTCATAAGGGCTCTTTCGGAGCACAGTATCCGAAAGCCGTGCGCCCTGGCGCGAAGGCAGTATTCCAAATCGATGGAGCCAATGAAGAATTCCGCGCGGAAGCCTCCAATGGCCTCATAGACGGCAGTTGAGTGGAGGCTGCCCGAAGTCATCGGGGTCTTCACCTCATGAAATAACTTGTTCGTATCTTTGCTGCGCAGATAGAGCCGCCCCGATTGGAAACTTCTGGCGTTGGATGCAACCAACGCCAGGGTTCCGAGGGCGCCGTCGAGGCGCGCAATCTCCACGAGCTTCTCCACCATGTCGCCGTCCACCTCAGTGTCCTGATCCAATGTCAGAACCCATTGGAACCCCAGCTCGATAGCGCGCTTCATGCCCTGATTCAACGCGTATCCAAGGCCCTCATTCCGGATATTGACGATCAGTTCAACCTTGTCCAGCCCTGGCGATTGTAACGAGGCGGCGAGAGCAGGCTCAGGCGTATTGTCTACCACGATTACGTGCGCAACCTGCCCGAAAATTCGTTCAAGACGTATGGGGAAGCCGGAATCGGGATGGTAGGTGACAATCAGCGCAGCCGTATTATCGTATTCGGGCAGCTCTTGTTCGACCGTGTCCATTTGTTTACCTCTGCTGATCATTTTGCCGCACTGAGGACGAGGGTAAAGCGCTTACTTACGGAAATCCACACAATTCCAAACAGGCCGGTTGCAAGTGCGCAATCAAACCATGGATTGGCTCCCCACAGGGCGCAAGCGATAACAATCACCGCACTAACTCCGCAACCAAGAAGCACCTTACCGAAGCGGCTTCCCATAAATGGGTTCGGCGCATGCCTTGGAGCAACGCTTGCTAGAAGCAAAAGAAGCACGCCTTGGGTTGCAACCGTGGTCCATGCCGCCCCATACATGCCATACCTGGGGATGGTTATCAGGTTACTGGTGACGCTGACCACCGCGGCAACGGCTTGGCAGGCAAAGAGCACGGTCTGCTTTCTGTAGATGATCAGTGCCTGTGAATAGGGGGTATAAACATACATCAACGCGATACTAACCGACATCACGCGAACTATGGGCACAATGGGCAGAAAATGCGCACCGAAGGTGGAGAGGACAAGGGGACGAGCGGACGCAAAGAGTAGCGCCGCCACGTAGCCGCCGGTAACGATGAGAAAGGCCCTCCATTTATTCCAGCGCTGCACCAGATTATTTTCCTGCGATCCAAGGAGTGAGGCGAACGCCGGAACGACTGCGATAGTTGCCAGGCTGATGGGGATAAGCAGGATGCCTTGTACGACCTTGACTGCGGCGTTGTACCAACCGACCTCAATCAGATTTCCGAATTTGCCGAGAAGGATGGAATCGACATTTACATAGACTGCGGTGGCAATACTGCCCAGCAACAGGGGTGCGGTAAGAGTCCCAATGTGAACGATTGCCGACCAATGTACGCCGCCCTCGAATCGATACCCCGATTTCCATACAACAAAAGAGAGCAGCGGCAGCCACAGAACAGCAGCAGCCAGTTGTGCAAGGCTTACGGTGAATGCCGATGAGGAGAAGTGGAGTGCAGCCACGGTTAAAACTAACAAAATTGCGTTCTGCAGAAACGAGAGAGTCGACTCATACTCCATCTTGCCTCGGGCGCGGGTTGCCGCATAAATGCTGCTCCCGAGTTCGAAAATGAATTGCTGTGCCAGCAGCGCCACGGTGCACTTCCGCACGATTGGGTCCGTAGTGACCCAGAACATTCCCGGCAAAACCAGCGCGGCTGCGATGCTATTGGTGATGACTTTGATCGCAACCACATTCGGCAAGAGTTTTTCATTCGATGGGTCCGCCGCAAATTCTCGCGAAGCTACAATCAGCACCCCGCCTTCCAGCAACCCAGTAAATAGAGTGACAAAAGAATAGGCAAGCGCAAACCTTCCGTATTCCATAGGGCCCAGGACCCGTACCACCGAGAGGATTACGGCCATACGAACAAGCCTGACCATCCCCTGTCCCAACGCGAGCCAGATCAGGTTCTTAACAAGAGCCTGTCCCCACCTTTCATTTTTGAGGAGGAAATTGCGAAACCTTGAGAGCGACAACCTGAGTTTCATGCGTTTTGGGGTCTACTGTTCCGCCGAGTACTCGACCGAATGGACAGCGCCGATCTCAATTCACTCCAGGATTGAGCGGCTTGCTGATCGTGCCGCACGCGTTCCCGACCAACGATGTAGATGCACGCGGCAATGAACCCGAGCATGGCGAACCATAAAACGATCACTGTCCGGCGTGGAGATGCCTTGCGGTCGGGCGGGATAGCCGGCTCGACCACCTGAATGAGGACTGCCTCCTTGGCGTCGTCTAACCGGGCGGCATCGTACTGCTTAATCAGGAGATCATAAAGGGTCTGCTGATAGAGGAACTCATGTTCGGCGCGGAGGTAGTCCAAGCCCGCGCTGGGAACATCTTTGAGGCTGAGATTCGCGAAGCCCGGCGCGCGGCTTTGTTCCGCCTGGGCGGCTGCTTCGCTTTGCAGTGAAGAAAGTTCATTTTCGGTTAACTGCACATCCGGGTTGTGCTCGGTTGAATAGGAACGCAAGGCTTGCAATTCAACCTGTTTGGCGGTAATTTGCGCGTGCAGCAGAGCCAGACTCTCGATCATAGATTTGGTCTGGGCGTCGAGCGCGACTAAGCCTTTGTTCTGCTGTACCTGCTGGAAGGCAAGCTCGGCAGCGACCAGCGCATGTTTGGCCTGCTTCAATTGCTCTTCGTAGAAAAGCCGCCGCTGCGAGGCCTCCGTTACCGCAAGGGTCTGGGTAAGGACGCGGAGTTGATCGGTGTAGGCGTTGGCCATCTCGGCGACGCGCTTCTTGTCCTTGTCCGTGACAGAGACGGCGATAAATCCGCTCTTTTCAGAGATAACCTTGGTATAACTCGCCAGTTTCTTGCGGGCTGCCGTCATGTCTTTGGCATGGTACGTCTGCATCAAACTAAACTTCTGGATAATCGCGTCGGCAACAGGGCGTGAAGTCAGCAAGCCAATGTAGATGTCGTTGGGATTCTTCAGACCGAGTCCCCCGCCGACAAGCGCGGCCCCTCCTCCGACGGCGCTTGTCAGTTGGTTCATCATCAGCATAGAAGCGGTAGATTGAGTCTGCTGAGGCGGCATGATTTTTGTCGTTGCCGAATACCTTACCGGCAACACAAAGCAGAGCACCAGGCCAATCAACACGGCCACGCCCGTTACCTTCGCGATCAGCCACTTGCGATAGGCTAGCTGCGTGAGAACGTGAATCAGGCTGACTTTATAGCCGTCGCTTGACACCTCCGATAAGGAGGCGTCGTCTATGGTCTCTGCGGTTTCTTCGATGGAAAAGTCTTTTCCGGTCATCGCGAACATCATTATGGGATGAAGAATCCCATGGTAAGGGCCGTCATGGCAGCACCCGAGACAATTTGGGCATAATTTGCAAAGTTCTGCAGCCCGCTTGAAGATTTGAACTTTTGCGGGACGACGATCATATCTCCAGGAAACATCATTAAGTTCTCAAAGCTGCCGTGAGTGTGACTCTTCCGGCTTTGCCGGCTAAGTACCGTTCCATCGGCGCGGATGACGAAGATGCGCTTTCCGTCTGCCTCCCTTGTCGGGCCGCCGGCTTCGTCTAGATAGGCACGAAGCCGTTTCTTATGTTCAAAACGAAGGGCATTGGCATTGTATACAGCACCGTTTACCTGAACAGTATTGGGCGACGGCGGAATATAAATGGCATCTCCATCTTCAAGTGGAAAGTTTGGGATATCCCCTATGGTTGCCGCTCCAGGCTTCATTTCCAGAACGATCCGGCCCGTCGGCTGGATAGCGGAGATTCTCGCGATTGCAGCCTGTTGCATGGTCATCAGCGTCTGTTGGTCGGACATCGTCTGACCCGTTGTCGGAGGGGTACTCGCATACTTGTAAGCGAGTTCTTGCTGCATTTGTTCAGAAGCTTGCTTAAGTTCTTTTTCCTGCGCGATGCGCGTTGAGACGCGGGTAAATACAGAAGCAAAAAGGTAAGAGTGTTGCGTAAGCCCGCCCGCCTTTTGGACTACATCTCTCAAGGTGTCGCCGGGATTCATCCGGTACACGCCCGGCGCGTTGACCTCTCCGCCCACTCGGACAAACAGCGCATGCTTCGCCATCGGCAAGGCAAGGTCCGCACTCGAAAAGATGGTGACAACGTCTCCAGGCTTTAATGACTGGTTGTCGGCAGATGTGGGCTTATCGATTGCACTGGCAAGGCGAAATGAAATCAAGCGAGTGCTCAGATCGCGTTCGTCGAGCCGCTCGATCAGCGCATATTCCCAGTTGATCTCAGCGCTGTTTTGACCGACGGTGTCAATGATTGGAGTAAGTGGGTTTATGGACTGGCCGTTGCTTCGGTTGCCGAGTTGATTGATACTCAAGAGCCCGAACTGATCAGACTGCGCGTTGCCGACTTGGCCAGTCTGAAGGTTTCCATACTGATTTGCGCGTGGGTTGCCGAACGGATGCGTGGAAATAGGCGGGACGAGGCGGTTCTCCGCGTTCCAATAATTGCGAGTGATCAGAAAGTCACGAGAAGGGATTAGGTCCGCAATCCGCATCCCTTCTTTCCAGGGATAAAGGCCCGGTTGGGCAACATTGCCTCGTAGAGTCACTGCGTTCATGAATTTCGGAGAAATCGGAAAGACCTGTAGCAGGTCTCCATCCCTGAGCAACCGTTCTTGCCCCGATGCGTCCAGTGAAAATTCCTCAACCTCGCGGTTGCTGTGGTTCTCGATCCGCTCCAGCAGGACCCGCTCTGCGTCGGCTAGGCTGGTCATTCCTCCGGCGTCATGGAGAGCGGCTCCGACAGTTGTTTCTCCTTTCAGCTCGTAGATGCCAGGTTGGTTGACATCGCCGCTGATGGCGACCTGCGGTCCAATCGGAGAGATGAAGATTACATCGCCGGGGAGCAGCCGGAGATCGTGAGATTTGTCACCTTTTTGGATCAGGTCGTAAAGATCAAAGTCGGTCAGCGTCTGGCCTCCGCGCCGCAGCAGAATATGCCGCATGCTCCCGGTTGCCGAGGGGCCTCCTGAGGCTAATACAGCATCGACCAGCGTGCTTAAGGAACTGACCGTGTACCCTCCGGGCTGCCGCGCGCTGCCCAGAACAAATATCTGGATGGAGCGAAGCTGCCCCAGAGCAACATTCAGTTCAAAGTCCTTGAAAAGCGCACTGATGGCCGAATGCAGATACCCTTCGACTTGCGCATAGCGCAGACCGGCCACGGTCAAGCTCCCTACCTTCGGCAGATATATCTGCCCATTTCTGTCTATTGTCACGCGGGAATCCAGGTCAATCTTTCCCCATGCCCGTATCTGCAGCTCATCCCCCGGTCCCAGCACATAATCGGCTGGCACTGGAATATGTTCTACTGGGGCGAAGGTCGTAGGGACTTCGTCGAACAACTGACGGCCGTACACTGGAAGTGGGCGTCCGGTTGCATCCTCGGCAAACTTCTCGAAATCGGATCGCGTAGTGAGGGGACCGACGATTCTGGCGTGGTTGGCGGCTGTGGTGGGCCCTTCCGTTGTGGGAGCAGTCAGCGCCACTGGGGCGATTGCACTGGGAGTTGGAGAGCCGCCAACCTGAGCCGACCCTTGAAAAGGCGCTTGCACAGTGCCGGTACCAGGCGCCGGCGAGTTTGCTGGAACCGACTGAGTTATCCCCACCGGCGTGGTCAATACGGATTGGCCGGCACATAGGGTGCATGGCAGCAGAAGGAGCAAAAATGCTTTTGATCTCATAAGAAGAATGAACTCGCCTGATTCAGATGGGTACTCTACAAGCGGAGAAAATATCCATGCCTGAAGATATCTTTCTGCCTCGGATGGCGAGAAATAGCTCGCTTCAAATTGCGGTCGTGCTTTCACACACTTCAATTCAACAGGGCGGCTGGCGTTAGTTCGGCTACTGCCAGGCTCTCGGTCTGTTCGCGATGAACCGAAATCTTGTCCGGACCTGCACTGTACGGCTTGACAGACAGAGCAGTCTTCAGAAGCTCGGTCCCGGGATTGTAGTCTGGAACCAATTCCTTGAGCAGCAGGACGAGATTGGCGACGTCCTGTCCTTCCACAACTGCTTGCAGGCGGTGCAAGGACGCTTTGACCTGCATTGCATCCAGATTGTGATTGCCAACATAGCTTCTAATCTTCGCGTGCGAAGTTGGGATTAGATGCTCATCCTGCAGATTCAATTCCTCAAACATCTTTTCCCCCGGTCGGAGACCGGTATACTGAATCTCGATGTCTCGTTCAGGCTGAAGCCCCGATAACAGGATTAAATTCTTGGCTAGATCAGCGATTTTGATAGGCTGGCCCATTTCTAGAACAAATACCTCTCCGCCTTTGCCGATCGAGAAAGCCTGCAAGACCAACTGGGCCGCCTCGGGAATCGTCATGAAGTAACGGCATACTTCCGGGTGAGTAACGGTTACCGGTCCGCCCGCGGCAATTTGTTCCTTGAAAGTTGGAACAACGCTGCCGTTGCTTCCAAGCACATTCCCGAAGCGCACCGCGACAAACTTGGTGCCGCCCTCTTCTTGGAGGGCGCGAATGAACAACTCTGCCGTGCGCTTCGTAGCGCCCATCATGCTGGTCGGCCGCACCGCCTTGTCTGTGGAGATCATGACAAAATCGTCGACTCCGTGCTCAATCGCCGCGCGGGCGACGTTCCAGGTGCCGAAGATGTTCGTTTCAACGGCGGCGAAGATATGCCTCTCCATAAGCGGAACATGCTTGTAAGCTGCTGCATGATACAGGATCGACGGGTGATAGTGTTGCAGGACGCGCTGCAGAGCGCCACGGCTGACGATACTGCCAATCTCTGAATGGAACGTTATACTTGGGAAGCTCTTAGCCATCTCTCTGTCTATATGAAAGAGGGGAGTCTCCGCCTGATCGAAACCCACAATGGCAAGCGGATGGAAGGGAGCGATCTGCCGGCAAATCTCCGACCCGATAGAACCCGCAGCCCCCGTCACCAGGACAACCCGCCCTTGAATGCGCTCCCGAATCCTTTCCAAGTCAAGGTGCACCGGCTTTCTACCGAGCAGATCCTCCACAGCAACCTCCCGGATCTGCTGGCGCAATTCCGCGCCCTGAACAAGCTCCCCCAGGCCCGGCACCATCTTGTATTCCATTTGGGCTTCTGTGGCTAACTTCAAAATGCGCACCATTTGCGCTCCCGTCGCGGAGGGAATTGCAATTAATAATTTTCTGACGGCGTGCCTTTGCGCCAATGCTTTTAGTTCATGCCCCGTTCCCAAAACCCGCGCTCCATGTAGGCTCAGCCCAACTTTGCTGGAATCGTCATCGACAAGGCCACAGACATCGCACATCAGGGATTGGTTCTGCTGTAGCTCCCGCAGCAGCGCCAGTCCCGCGTCGCCAGCGCCGTAAATGAGCGTCCTAATCCGCTCACCCTCGGCGCTGCTCCTGCTCTTCGCGCTTAAGATCATGCGAACCGCCAACCTTCCCCCCTGAGCCAGCACGCAGGAAATAAGCCAATCTAGAACGTACACAGAGCGCGGAATGCCCCATGGCCCAGCCAGAAGGAACAGAGCCAATCCACCAAGTATGGACCCAGTGGAAACAGCCAAAATGATCCGCACCCCATCAGGAACAGAAGTATGCCGCCAACTTCCCCGATTAACCGAGCAAACAATGAAGCATGCAGACTTTGCCGTTGCCCAGATACACAGGGCTATCCACATCGCGCGGAGGTATTGAGCGGGCAATGCGCCGTCGAAGCGCAACTCAAATGCGAGGAAGGCAGAGACGGTAAATACTGTCAAGTCCAAAGAATATAAGACACATTGGCGCCAAATATGATGCGCCCTATGCTGCCGAGCAAGCCTTGATTCTGGAGACATCTCCTTCCCTCCTGGATTCATGACGTTTTGTTTGTTGCGGCTTACGAGGCATGCGCTTCGATTAAACGGCAATCGGCTCCAAATCTTCAGCGTTTACATGGATTGCGGCGTGCCGGTGAATCAACCCAACTGTCAGTACGAACCAAAGACTGTTGCTCTTTCTTACAAGAGTTCCCTGAAGGCCCTGCATTACGCCACTCTTATAGATTCGGCCCATAAATACTGCGACTTTGTGTATCTTGGCGCATCCAATGGATATGGAACAAGAGGATGCACGCAAGTTGAGTTCGGCAGCGCAGCA
>JAJZKY010000466.1 GCA_021803885.1 Planctomycetota bacterium | reverse complement strand
GACATCGTCTTCATCGATGCCGTCAAAACTCCCCGCCGGGCATGACTCCAGATACGAAGCAGCATCCCCCAGCACAAACCGCAGCTGCGCGTTGTAAGGCCGTCGCACGTCGATCATCTCGCCCCGCAGCAGAACCCGCGCATAAGGGTTCGTCGCGTTGGGATGCGTCGCAAATCCCCGCGCCAGTCGCCCACGCATCACTTCGCCAAAGTACGGTGGCAGGCACTCCAGAAATTTCTTCGCGTAAATCAACCGCATCGCCGCGCGCGAAAGCAGCAGATCAAAGCACGCCCTGAAGACGGTCGTGTCCAGATGCACCCGCCAGAACGTCGCCTGCTCCTCCACATCCGTCATCTCAAGAAACTGTTGGAGCAGCTTGCGCTGCCAGCCCACCAACGGAGCCAGTTGCCGCGCCATCTCCATCGCGCGCTCGGCGTCGCCGCGCCGCGGCATCGCTCCATTCGCACGCGCCTGCGCATACTGCAACTGCACCGGATTCAAATCACACGCCACCACCTCATGCTCACCCGCCAGATGCAGCGCTGTATTGCCCCCTGAGGCAATGCAAAAAATGCGTCCCGCTCCGGCAAAGGCTTCCTGTTCCACCTCCGGATCCTCGTGCATCTGTCCGAAAACCAACCGATGCCCGCCGCGCTTGCCCTTCAGATTTCCGGTCTCCCACGCCGTCCCCAGGCTGATCCCCCTACCCAATCCCGGACTCATCGTTTGATCATCCTTATGTCCTTTTGTCCGCCTGCATCTCTACCGCCTTATCGCCATTGCGCCGCAAACCCATACCAGCATCAGGAACGCCATATTCTTCAGCACCATCCCCACCGGATCGAACACCAGGTGCCGCGCCCACAGCAGGGCATTTCCATTCATCAACACCAGCAGCATCACTTCGGCCAGCGCACACCATGCCGGATGCACACCCGTCAGCACCCACAGACCCAGAAAAATCTCGACGGACCCAACCACTTTCAGAATCTTCAGCGCCCGATCCGGCGTACATCCCGGCAGCTCCACCACAATCGCCAGCTGCGACGGCATCATACCCAGCACCTTGCACCAAAGCCCCTCGTAAAGCCACACTGCCGAAATGCTGATACGCATCCAAAACAACGAGGGCAAGATCAACGCCAGCGTACTCACATCCACCCCCTGGACTCCAGGTCTCCATGCCTGACTGCTTCGCCGCGTCCCGGTAGTCTCCTTTTACCGCGCGTAGCTCTCAATATCTCGCTCTGCAGCGTCGCAGCCATCCGCCGTTCCACTGCACGCGGCCGCTCCGGAATCATTCCCTGCTTCACGATCTCACCGCCGCGATACACACATCGTACGCGCGCTCCCACATGGCTCTTATTCCCTTTCCACCCTCGCGGCGCCACAATCGCCGGCTGCACAATCCATCGCCGCTGCCTCCGCTGGGTATCTCGCAAAAATACTCCATCCCCACGCCTCTTCGGCGCTCATCGGGAACAGCAGCATCGTTTCCGCTCGTTCATTTACGGCACTACCTCCGAACCACAACCCCAGCCGCATCTGCCAGCCGCGCTTGCGCCAGCCCGCCGGCCCCCGCGCCTCAAGAGTTGCACCCTCTATCGGCATTGCTGGAACCATACGCAGCCCCTTGCGGCTTGCTCAAAGGAACCGTCCAGGGCGGGGTAAATTCTGCTTGCGTCCCCGGCTTCGCCGCGACTCGGAATTTGTTCGGACTCTTGAGCCAACTTGCCATGCCGTCCACTCCCCGGCTGTGACGCGTATCACGACCACCCAGCCCGCATCTCCCCGAATCCTCCCCCACGCGCCGGCTTCCATTCACTTCCCCGATCAGCAAATCCTCCCGCTTCCCGCTAAAATGATGGAAATCAACAAATTCGAGCCGCCCGCAAGCCTTCACCATCGCGCCCCCGTCGTCCGCGTGGCATCTCCGGCTCCAAATTAAATTTCCGTCATATTGGGGGAATCTCATGCATCGTCCCGTCTCAGTTCGACTCGCCGCTCTCGCCCTGTGCGCCCTATCGCCGCTCTTCGCCTCCGCTCAAACCTCCAAGGCTCCGGCAAAATCGGCCGCTCCCGCTGCCGAAACCCAGCCGGCTCCCAAAGAACGCACCGTCGTCACTCACGCCACCGTCACCATCGACGGACAGACAATCCCCTACACCGCCACCACCGGAACCATCCTTCTCTACAACAAGAAGCACCAGCCCACGGCCAGCGTCTTCTACATTGCTTACACCAAGGACGGCGTCAAAGATCCCTCCACCCGCCCTATCACCTTTTCCTACAACGGTGGGCCCGGCTACGCCTCGGCATTAGTCGACATCGGAGGCTTCGGACCGCGCCGCATCCTCTGGCCCGCACCCGGCAGCACCCAGGGCGAGCTCCCGCCCTATCACCTCGTCAACAACGGTGACAGCATCCTCAACAGCACCGACATCGTCTTCATCGATGCCGTCGGAACCGGCTACAGCCGCATCCTCGGCAAAGGCACGCCAAAAATGTTCTACGGCTTCAATGAGGATGCCGCTGCTTTCTCCCAGTTCATCCAGCGCTACATCACCCGCTTCCACCGCTGGAACTCGCCCAAATTCCTCCTCGGCGAGAGCTACGGCACCACCCGCAACGCCCTGCTCGCCAATGACCTCGTCAACGCCGGCGTCTACCTCAACGGTGTCATCGAGTGCTCCACGGTCCTCAATTTTCAAACCATCGACTTCATGCCCGGCAACGATCTTCCCTATGCCACCTACCTGCCTTCTTACGCCGCCACGGCCTGGTATCACCACAAGCTGAACCCCGAACCGGCCAGCCTCGAATCCGTCGTCCAGAAGGCCGAATCCTTCGCCTCCGGCCCTTATCTCAGCGCGCTCTTTGCCGGCAACGCCCTGCCCGCCGCCCAGAAGCAGCAGATCGCCGCCCAGCTCGCCCAGCTCACCGGCATCCCCGCCAGCCTCTGGCTCAAGGCCAATCTCCGCATCTCGCTGCCCGTCTTCCGCCGCCGCCTGCTCGGCTCGGCAGATTCCATGACCGGCCGCTACGACTCCCGCTTCACCACCCCAGAACTCCAGCCCCTCATGCCCATCCCCGGCAACGACGCCGCCGGAGCCTCTGACACCGCCATCAACGGCGCCCTCGCCGCTACCTTCGACAACTACCTCACGCAGACCCTCCACTACACCAGCGACCGCATTTACAAGCAGATGAGCGGCCTCGTCTTCCACGACTGGGACTGGAAATACCGCTCGCTCATCAACGCCATGGGAGCCGGCGTCGGCTACACGGCCTCGCCCAACGTAGCTCCCGCCCTGGCTCGCGCCATGAACAACGACCCCGCCATGCACGTCATGTTCAACAACGGCTACTACGACATGGCCACGCCCTTTTACGCCACCATGTACACCTTCCGTCACATGGCCATCCCCGCCTCCGAGCAGGCCAACGTCCACTTCTACTACTACCCCGTCGGACACATGCTCTACGTCAACCCCAAAGCCCTGCCCATGCTTCAGAAGAACATCGACAGCTTCATCGCCATGGCCACCTCCAGGTAACTACCCCAACAAACAAAACGCGGCCCCGGGACATGCATGAAGCACTACCCTGGGCCGCTTTTCTTTTGCCTGTTTTTTCTCTCGGGACGAATCCTGAAACGCCGGGTGTCCCAGGTCGCGATTTTGAGACCTGGGAGGCGGGTTCCCACGCAAGGGATTCGTCTATGGAGCGAAAGCTCGCCTTGTACCGCTCCCCTTGCCTGTATTGTCTTGGAAACAATCCTCGGAAGGATCGTAAGATATGGTGCGCCCGGAGAGATTCGAACTCCCGACCTAATGCTCCGGAGGCATTCGCTCTATCCAGCTGAGCTACGGGCGCGCTCTTTCAGCATACTATAGCGGGTTTCCTTCAGGCATATCCCGAAACCATGCCCCTCCGGACCGCTTTTCCCCAGCAAAAGCCGCCCTTTGCAACTCAAAAACGATATTGCCAAACGAAATCCGCTCCGCGGCCCGCACACCTCGCTCGACCGCCTTACACCATCCCCGCTCCACCATTTCATTGACATATCCCCGCCGCCCATTTCTGATGGTGAGTCACACCCAGCAGCCGCAGCCGGCCCTGTCCGCCGATCGCCCGTACGCGCGGCTTCGTGTGCTTTCGCCAATCCACCAAAGGGGAACGCTCCTTCTCATGCAACGATCCTTCGCACTCCGTCTCGCTGCTCTCTGCCTCGTGGCCGCGTCACCGCTCTTCGCCTCGGCTCAATCCTCCAGGCCCGCCGCAAAACCCGCCGCAGCAAAAACTCAGCCCGTGCCCAAGGAGCGCACCGTCGTCACCCACGCCTCCGTCACCATTGACGGCCAGACCATACCATACACGGCAACCGCCGGCACCCTGCTCCTTTACAACAAGAAGCATGAGACCATAGCCAGCGTCTTCTATGTCGCTTACACCAAGGACGGCGTCAAGGATCCTTCCACCCGCCCCGTGACCTTCGCCTGGAACGGCGGACCCGGCGGCGCATCCGCCCTTGTTGACATCGGTGGCTTCGGCCCGCGCCGTCTCGTCTGGCCCCATCCCGGCAGCGCACAGGGCGAACTTCCGCCCTATCACCTCGTCAATAACCAGTACAGCATCCTCAACAGCACTGACCTCGTCTTCATCGATGCCGTCGGAACCGGCTACAGCCGCATCGTCGGCAAAGGCAC
>JAJZKY010000465.1 GCA_021803885.1 Planctomycetota bacterium | reverse complement strand
CTGGAGAACTGATGGGAGTCAGTCTATGAAGCTTGGAAAATTTCCTAGTCACCGTCGTTTTATCGTTTTATGGGCTTTGTCTTGGGCATCACTCGTGTTCTTTGGCATGATCATTTCTGCCCCCGCTCCGCATTTGCACGGATGGGTTGCGTACCTGTGGTTTTATCTGCTTTTGGCGGTTATTTGTTTTGTCGGGGGATTGATAGGCGCGGAGCTCTTGTGGAGGGCTCTTTCGTGTATGTATGGAGTGAGGCGAGGTCAAACTCCGGACAAGGGTCCCGGCACACGAGAAACTGCTGACCGTTCGGAACCCCCGCAGGTCAAGAAATGAGGTTCAGCATGATCTCATCTTACGAGTTGATGTGGTGGGGTCCATTTATTCTGTTGATGGTCGGCGCAGTGATAGCACACCTGATTTCACGGAGGTTGTTTGGGCAAGGAAACGTCCAGTCGGACGCAAACGAGACTTTGGTCAAAGGAAAGTGTCGACTGCTGTTTAACCCAAAGGTATTCTCACTTCGTTATGCTGCAGAACCGGAGCCGTACGTCAGGTATTGGGGATATGCCCTGAAGCTGACGTTATTTCTGGTGTATGTTGCCGTCTTGTTGATGACGATGGTGGTCTTGAAAGCAGGATTGCAACATGCTTGGCTGGAAAACCGCGGTTTGGTACGTTCCAGACTGGCGGCCCTATTTTCATTTTTCATGTGGGCTGCAATGTTGGGTGAATTCAACTTCGAAGTGCAACATCGCTGACGGGCCGAGTGGGCGAGCTGCGGTCGGATCGTGGTTTTCCCGACCGGCCAGTCGAAGGGAGACCGTTGAAGCACTACACGCCGCTCATCCAGGAGCAATGATACCCGATGGACGCCGACCGCAAGGCCGGGTGGACCCATCGACGATTTCGCGGGAGATTCGCCGCAACCCGGGGTGGCGAGGCGACTGGGGCCAAGAGGCCCAGCGGCGCGGTCTGGCCCGCCGGGCCGAGCGCCCTGGATCCCGGATCGGGGTTTCAGACGGGCAGCGGGTTGCGACCCGGATCCGGCAGGAGTGGAGCCCGGAGCCGATCCGGGAACGGCTCACCCGGGAAGGCCAGCGGCCGATCCGCCATGAGTGGATCGACCAGTACCTCAAGCAGGACCGGCAGACCGGGGGGACGCTGTACCTGTCGTTGCGCTGCCAACGACAACGGCGTAAGCGCTATGGCCGGCCGGAGCGGCGGGGACACCTGAAACATAGGGTCAGCATCGATGCCCGCCCAGCCCTCGTGGAAGGTCTAGGCCGGATCGGGGATGGAGAAGGCGACACCCGGATCGGGCATCATTACCAAGGGGTCCTCGTCTCCCACGTGGAACGCCGGTCGGGCTATACCCTGCTCGCGGTCCTGCCGCGGCTTCCCGCCCCCGCCTTCCGGGAGGCGACCGTGACGCTCCTCGGTCCGTTCCGGGACCGGGTGCATACGCTCACACTCGATAATGGCACGGAGGGAGCGGAATCCGAACGGATCGCCCAATCCCTGGGCGTCACCGTCTACTTTGTCCATCCCGACACTCCTGGGAGCGGGACACGAATGAAAATACCCATGGGCGGGTCCGCCCGTACTTTCCCAAGTGTCGGGATCTCGGCACGGTCACCCGGAAGGGGCGGGATCACGCCACCGAGCGGCTCCATCACCGCCCCCGAAAGCGACTGGGCTTCCGAACCCCCCTATGAGGTATTCTTCCACACCCGAACTTCACTCACGGTTGCACTTCCAACTTGAACCCGCGTGTACAAACAGACACCCCAACGGACAGATCCGCCCCGCAACTTTCCCAAGTTGCTGAATCCCTGTATCATCGCCCGGAAGGAATGGAACTATGCCATGTATCAGCTCAAGAACCATCCCGCAAGCGATAGGAATTCCGAAACCCATATAAGGGCTTCTCCCATACAAGCACTTCACTCACGGTTTCATTTTCCGCTTGTACCAGCGGATCCCTATCCATAGAGCACTCCATGCCTACTGACCAGCTTCATCGGATTTTCATCCGCACGAACGGTCATGAACGGATCCCTTATTTTGCGACCCCACCCATTGCGAGCGGTGGTAGTAATGGCTCCTATGCATTTGAGCATCGTGCAGTTGATGCAGGTAGTCTGGGTTCCCACACGTTCGACGCTCATGTCCTGATGTTGCCGGTCGTGCAGAATCCGGTGCGATTCTGGAGCCATCTCAATGGGCGCCCTGTCTCAGGCTTGATCGAACATGGACGATTTCGATTCCTGGCTCATGGCGACACGCTCTCAACATCTTGGAACGCGTCACTGCAGGGGTGGTTTTTGACCTTGACACAAGGGTTATTTGTGCAGGCATTCGGGGAAAGCATCGGCAACAGACCAATCGAACTCGTTTCCAAGCTGACGCCCCATAAGGATCTGCTATTGGTGCATCTTTTGCATGCAGTCAAAACGTACGCGATGGGTCAACGGCTGGGTGGCCGACTATTTGAGGAGTCACTATTGACTGCAGTCGTTGCGCATGTCACGGTGGCCTATGGCGCAGGCCGCCGTGATCTTTTGCACGGCCCTTGCTTGCCACGCTGGAAGTATCAGAAGCTGCGGGAATTTATACAAGAGAACTTGAATACGGATCTCAACCTCAATGCACTCGCAGCCGTGATGAACATGAGTCCTTACCACCTTGGACGCGTATTTCGGGCGACGACCGGCAAAACTCTCTGGCAATATGTCTTGGAGTGTCGTGCGCAGGAGGCGCACCGATTGATCGCTGCGCGCCCAGTCCAGCCTCTGTCATACGTCGCTGATGCTTGTGGCTTTGAATCTTACTCGCAGTTTATAGCCATTTTCAGGAAGTTCTATGGTCAACTACCCAGCGAGTTCCGCCGATCCGTGACCTGAATCGTTCCAGCGATTAGAGCCAATCGATCACCTCGATGCCACGGTTAGAACGCAATGGGCAGACATCTTCAAGCGTTGTTTCTTCAGAAGACGAAGTGAGCCATAACGAGGATGATCGTCACTTGCATTAGTCCCTGCAGCCCAGCCAGCCTCAGGTTGATGCCGTTGAGGCGAACGATACGTTCTCGGTTCGGTATAGGGTGCGTTATCTCGCGCCAGATTCGGAAACTGTTGGGCAGCAGTATCCCCAAGCCGATGAGCGTCATCACCAGCACCATAGCCAGCGCAATGATCACCCAGGGGCGTAGAGGACTCCCGACGGCCATGAATCCCAGCTTGACCGCCAAAAACCATCCAGCCGTTCCGGCAGTCAGTGAGATCATCGGGAAGAATAGAAGCGTTCGCGGCACCAGATAAGCGATCACTGCAGTACGTGCTGAGGGCTCCAGTCGTCGCAGGACGGGTCCGAGGATAAAACCCATGAAGAGGTCTGCCCCAGTCCACAGCGCTCCACTGAGTACGTGTATCCAGTTGAGGAGATAAAGACTATGAGCTGCAAGAGCAGTAAGCAGGGTTGCTGGGAAAGCAAGCGCCCACCAAGTCAGTTGGCGCACAAGCGGCACTGGCTCTGCCATGTTCACCTGCCTCCGTTCAGCGCGAGGCGTGCGTAAAGCAAGCCTTGAGTTTTTGCGGCACGAAAATGATGTAAGGGGTCGAGGGTATCTGACCCGGTCCCACATAAGCAGGTGCTGGCTTGCCGAAGGGACCTAGGTTGCGGATGAAGAAGTAGATGGCCCTCACATCGCGGACGCTGAGTTCGTGAATATTCGCCCATGGCATCGGTGGCAGCATTGGGTATTGCGGGAGTGGTGTCTTACTCTTGAACATGGCGACCCACTGTGCTTCAGACACTTCCTGTACAAGCAGGCGCAGGTTGGCGGGGTAGGTGGTCCCCCAAGGTCCCTCAAAGCCCACTGAGCTGCCGGTGAGCCAGCGGGCCAAGGGTGTCTTGCCGCCCGATCGGTCCCATCCGCGCGTGTGGCAGTCGTTACAACCGCCCGCGATCACAAGGTACCTGCCGGCTGCCATCTCAGTCGATGCCCAGACGTGGGGTGAACGTGTGCCGGCGATTGCGGCGGGTCCGATGGAGATCCAGAGCACCAACACTTTCCAGATATTACATTTCCACATGGTGATCCTCATTCTTGCCGAGCAAAATCAGGCTTGATTTTTATAGGACAATGCAGCACAGTGCGGTTTCGGTTTTTGGCGACCAGCTTCGAATTCTTGGCATCTTCGCGTGGTTGGCAGCCTGTAATGCAGCAGTACCGATAGCAGGAGGGATGAATCGCCCCGGTTTTGATGGAGGGTATTTTGTTCAAGTGAACTCCGGTTCCGGTGCGGTGTTTTGCATCCGATAGTATTGGGCCTTAGCTTCGGCTGGCGGTATACTAATCAGTTCACAACTTAGAAACCATGTACTACACTGGTCATATGAAGGTTGATGGACGCAAACTCTCTCACGAGAAACTCGAAGAGATCCGCTTTCAGGCAGTCCGTGCGGTTCAGGACGGGCAGTCGCCGACCGAGGTGGCCCGTTCTCTGGGCCTCTATGTCAACCGAGTCTTTATCTGGTTGGCCGCGTACGGTGCCGGGGGTTGGGACGCGTTGCGTGCGTAGAAGGCCTCGGGTCGCCCGAAGCGGCTGAATGGCGGCTATATCCGGATCTCCCCACCACCAAGCCTCTCAAATTCCCTAGCCTCATAGTGTTCCCCTCAGCCCTCAGAGCGTACGCAAATCGGAAGGAATGTGCGCAGGG
>JAJZKY010000464.1 GCA_021803885.1 Planctomycetota bacterium | reverse complement strand
TTCCGGGCAAAGGCGCGTTGATATCATTCGCGAGGAATTGGTGAACGCCGCGGGAATTCACGTACGTGAGCGAGGCGGTTGTGCTGAACGACAGTTGTCGTTCCATGCTTACCGCAGTATCCATGTCGTAAGGAAAGACAAGAGTTGGCGAAATGCGAAAGGTCGTGGGCACCGATGTTGCAGTGCCCGTCAGGTCGGAGAGAGGTGGCGGGGTCGGAAAGAAATCAGGATTGTTTACGAGGTAGGTCTGTTGGTTTCGTCCATTCATGCGGGCCGCGATCATCATGTGGTCATCATCAAGATGCGTATAGAAGATGCCCCAGCCGGCTCGAAGCACTGTCCTGGTGTTCGCGCCATGGCCAAGGCCCCAGGCGACGTCGATTCGAGGGGCCCAGTTGGCGCGCCTGCTGACGTAATTTTCCGATTCGAAGCGCAGGCCGTAACTGGCCATAAAGTGCGGTGTGAGGCTCCAGTCGTCATTGACGAAGAGGTCACCGTCCACGCGATTGATCGAGGCCCGGAGATTGCCCGCAGTTATGCTGAACTGACTGGGGCCGTACCCAGCCGCCTGAATCTGGGCCATCGTCATACCGTTCTGCACCCCCTGCATTGTTTTCTGGTAATCCGTCAGTGAGTTGAAAGTAAACGTGCCGTTGAAACCTCCGTTCGTGACCTCAGTGCGGGGGAGGTAAAGCAGAGTTCCGCCGAATTCAATCAGATGATGGCGGAGACTCAGGGTCGTATAGTTTTGGACGGTATAGTGGGTTTCGTAGCGGTTAAAGGTGCCTGCATTGTCGCCGCCTCCAGTAAATGCACCGAGTACATCGATCGTTGGCGAAAAGTCCTGCGGCGTCTCCGAGTTGTAGAAGTGGAGATATTGGAAGAAGGTCTGGTTGACCAGGCGCGGGCTCAAAACCTGAGTGTCAATAATCTGAACGTTTTGATGATGGAATGCCCGGTCATACGCCTGCGAGGGAAGTGACTGCGTGTCTATGCCGTCGTTGCGGTCGCTGATCTCATAATAGCGATAGCTAGCGCTGACTGTATTTTTTGGGCCGAGCTGAAAATCCATTCGGGGGCTGAGGTTGGTAAGCATCCGAGGATTCAGGACCGAAGTTACATAAGGTACTACATTCAGACTGGAATCGAGCACGTCTGTATTGACGAGGCTGGCCCGGTTGATATTGCGGCGCTGGAAGTCGAAGAAAAAGGACGCGTTCTTCCAGAGCGGCCCGCCGAGGTCGGCGTCCCAGAGCCACGTATGGTACGAAGGAGGGGGCACATTTGAGGCGGACAGAAACGTGCTGACAGCATTCATAACTGAGTCGTTGTATTCGCTCGAAACATCTCCGTGGAAAGCGGCCGCTCCGGGCTTGGTGGAAATATCAATCCGCCCATACCCCAAACGGTCATTTTCCGCCGTAAAGGGGTTCGAGTTGACTCGAATCTCGCGAATCGCCGATTTGGGCGGCATATCGCTGCCCGTGAGGCCATTGATGTAGATCTCAGATCCACCCACGCCAACGGAAGGTCCGGCCAGGGATGATATCTGGTTTTGGAGTTCGTCCGGGTCATTGGAAAGGGCATTCAGGTTGTTGCCGGAGACGGACACAGCCGAGGCATTGGACTGCGGAGATACTTCCAGTTGCGGAGCGTTTTCCTGAACTACAACCTGCTCTGCCTGGGTTGCAATGGCCAGATGAATATCCACAGTAGCGATGCGTGGTGAGCCCGAAATGACGGCTTGCTTCACCGCCGTCTGGAACCCAGATGCCTCCGCCGTTACCTTGTATAGCCCCGCAGTCAAGCCCGTGATGCGATAGCGCCCTTCTCCATCGGTCTGCACGGTGTGGGTAGGCCCCGAGGGCTGCGTCTCGACGAGAACCGACGCACCCCTTATCACGGCCCCGGAGGGATCCATGACCCGCCCCTCAAGAACACCGGACTGTTGCGCGTGAGCCACCCCACAAATCCACATCAAGAGCGCAAGGCAGTAAGTCGAAAACCACCGGAGAGGCATGAATAAACAATCTCTACGAACCCGCGCAGAAGCTTCATCGTCCGCGGTCGAAAGAACCCCAACTCGAGTTGGAACGCGGCTCGCCGGTGCATCGTTCTCGTGAGTGCTTTCGCAAGTTATTCCCAAAATCAGCCTTCGTTCTGTAATGAGTGTTTCTCATGCCCAAGAGGCAGGCGAATCACAAATGCACATCCCGGTGCTGCATTCCGGTCGAGCTCCACCTTTCCTCCGTGGACAGAAATCGACCACTGAACAATGGATAGTCCCAGACCTGCACCACCTTCGGCTCTGGAACGCGCCTTGTCGACGCGATAGAAACGCTCAAAGACTTTCTCCGCGTGCTCAGGAGGAATCCCCGGGCCGCTATCCCGAACCTCGATGACCGCGTTCCCATCGTCCGCGTTTACATGCACTCGAATCTTGCCGCCGGATGGGGAATACTTCACCGCATTGTCGATGAGATTGATGAGCGCTTGGTGCAGGATGAGCCGATCAGCACGTACCGTGAGAGAGGGATCTCCGTCTACGATAATCGTTTGATGTTTTTCTTCAGCCAGCACTTCAAGCAGCGCTGCTGATTCCTTCGCAAGATCGAGAACTCCCACAGTGGTTCGTTGCAACTGAATCTGTCCCGCGTCGGCCCTTGACATGGTCAGCAAGCTTTCCACCAGCCGGGTTAGGCGATTCACTTCTTCCAGCATGCTGCCGATGATGTCCCGGTAGTATGCTGCATCTCCCGTATTCTGCAACGCGACCTCGCCCACGCTGCGAATGGCAGTCAGCGGAGTACGAAGTTCATGAGAGGCATCCGCCGTAAAACGTCGGAGTTGCTCGAAGGATTTCTCCAGGCGTGCCAGCGTATCGTTGAAGGCGAGTCCAAGATGCCCCATCTCATCGCTGGGGTTTTGTATGGTCAGCCGTTCGTTGAGACGTTCCGCGCTGATCTTCCTGGCCCGTTGCGCCATTGCGTCCACGGGTTGAAGGGCCTGTCCGGCAACGACATATCCGGAAAAGCCAATCAGCAACACCATAATCGGAAGGCCAAGAGCCAGCCCCGATACCATGTCCCAGAACGCGTCCCACAACGGCTCCTCGCTGACACCAAGCCGTAGCAGAACGGGCTGTCCCTCAATCCTGTGCAGCCGGGCTTCGGCCCGGATCCTCATGCCATTCTGTAGTCGGTATGTATGCGGAGATCTGTCAAAAGGCTTCTGTGCCACATTCGGAGCCGGTCCTAAGGAATTGCCCTTCAGTCCCTCGCTCAGATACATTGGCTTACCGCTGGCCGTCCAGATCTCCAACAGATATCCGCGTTCGGATCCTTCGTCGCGCGCTTCTCCCTCCTCCGAACGAAGTTCCACGCCTCCATTCGGAGACAGGTCGATGAGGCCTTCCACCGTTTCAATCTCACGGTCCAAGCTTGTGTCTTGTTGTTTTCTTAAATCGTGCAGGAGATAAAGAGAGGTTCCCGCCGCATAGAGCGCAAGTGCCAGCGCAAGCAAAGCTCCATAGAGAATTGTCAATCGGAGCCTAAGAGTTCTCCCGGCAAATCTGCTCATGGAATTTCCTCGCTCAAAATGAATCCGACACCGCGGACAGTATGCAACAGCTTGCCTGCGAATGGATCGTCCAGCTTCTTCCGGAGACGCGCCACATGCACATCGATCACGTTGTCCAGCGGAGTGGCTCTGCCAGGCTCTTTCCATACATCGCGGGCCAGCATTTCACGTGAGACGACTCTGCCCTGGTTCCGTACCAGGAACTCCAGCAATTCAAACTCTCTCACCGTAAGTTCCAGACGCAAGCCCTCTCGCAAGACCGTTCTAGTCACAGGATCAATCTCCAAAGCGCCAATTTTGAGCGGGGTTGCGGGCTCGGACTTGCCCCTGCGCAAGAGTGCCCGGATGCGCGCACTCAACTCCGGGAATGCAAATGGCTTGACCAGATAGTCGTCCGCTCCCGCATCCAATCCGGTAACTCGATCTTCGATCGTGTCCTTCGCGGTCAGGATCAGGATTTGTGCAGTTGAGTTCTGCTTGCGAAGCGCCGCCAGTACTTCCAGTCCATTCCGTCCCGGCAGCATCAAATCCAGAACGATCAGATCAAATGCGCGGCTGCTGGCGAGAAAAAACCCATCCTCGCCGGTTTCGGCAAGAACAACTTCGTAGCCCTCCGCCTGCAAGCCTTGCTGTAAGGCATGTCCGACTTTTGGCTCATCTTCAATGACAAGGAGTTGCACGTATTTACCCTCTTTCTATATAGGAGCGCATTGTGCCTGCGTGCCCTGAATTCTTGCTGAAGTTCTCCTTACGAAGAAAGTAAGGAAATTGTCAGAATGTCTTCAGTGTCGCCATCTGCGAATGCGACTATAAACGAATAGGATTGAGTGCCCTGGATTGTGAACACTCAGAGTCGGGCATTTCCAAAAAATCCGAAACGGTCCCAGGATAGTGGCATCATGATCAATTGTCGAAACCTGCAAATGCTCGCAAGCCGCATAGCCGCAGCCTTGGTACTCGCTTCCCTTATGATTCACGCGCAATCCGCAAGCCCTATCGACAAGGTGTTGACTCTGGTTGCCGACGTGCCGCTGCCTGGTCCCGCAGTCCGGTTCGATTATCAGAGTGTCGATCCCGCAAGCGGACGGTTGTATATCGCCCACATGAACGCGAACCAGCTTGTCGTGTTTGATGTCCGCAACCGG
>JAJZKY010000463.1 GCA_021803885.1 Planctomycetota bacterium | reverse complement strand
GCCGCTGAAGGTGATTGCTGGCGGGCCTTCGACACTTCCCGTGCCGAAGCCGTGCATTGAGGATTTTGCGCGGCATGGGATAGATACGATTGTAACGACGGACGACGGGTCATTGGGCGTGGCGGGGCGCATTACCACGGCGTTGGATGCGGTATTGAGAGAGCATGCCGAGCGGGGAGTTGTGGTCTGCTGCTGCGGACCGACCCGGATGATGCAGGCCACGGCGGCGTGCGCGCAGGCCCATGGGGTAACGTGTCTGGCGTCGCTGGAGCAGCCGATGGCGTGTGGCATGGGGACCTGTCAGAGCTGCATTATCAAATTCAAGCCGCCCGGCAGTACCGATTGGGTCTATCGGCTCACATGCACCGATGGGCCGGTGTTTAATACACGCGATATCATCTGGAACTGACCGGCTCCGACGAGAATCGGGGTGGTCGATGGAATGCGGGCGAGGCGACGTTTTGAAATCATTGCTACATGTTGCAGATCCGACGATCGGCCGATCCGGCCTGCAGTTGTTATCCGCTTTGTGGCATGCGGCGGATGACGATGCGCATCTGCTGATATTGGGCCACTACGACGGGATCGCGGCGGCGACCCGAGCCGGCATCCCGGCGGAGCGGATCATGTGGCACCGGAGCCTGGGGCGATATGACCCGGCCACGTATTTCGGTGTTGCCGGGGCCGTCAAGGCCATCGAGCCCCACGCCGTCGGATTATGGGGAAATTGGGCTCAGCATACGGGATGGGCGGCTGCAAGGCGCGTGCCGCTCTGTATTGATTTTATTCCACCTTCACAGCCATATCTTTCGCCGGCTTTTTTTGCACACTGGCTGGTACCGGGCCGGCGGGCGGCGGTAGGGTTCGACCGGGGTGAGGCGCTGATGTCCGGCTCAACCACCCTGCGTTACTGCGAGCAGGGCTGGTGCGGACTGATTACTGCGGATATTAAACAAACGGACCACGCCCAGCCCTCCAGCGAAGTGGCGATCACAACCCACACGAAGGCTCAGTCGGGACAAGTTGATGAAACGGAGGGCTCCGATGCCCGCCATTCGATGCCGGAGATTCCTTCGCAATCCGGCGGGCCGCGAATATTAATTATCACCGATGCCGGGCCGGCGGTGCGAGTCGATATTGCACTCTGGGCGGCTGCGATCGTGGAACAGATCATGCCGGATGTCAAAGTGGTCATGTCGCTGCCGACGGGACATTGGGGCATCAACCGGGAACGACAGAAGCGGATTTTGGAATTTGTTGGTGATCTGGCGAATCCGGACCTCGTAGTGCTGGAGCCGGAAACGACGCCCTGGCAGGAACTGGCGGCCGGTGCCGATGTGTGCGTGCTGGCGGCCCAGGGCCCGGTGATCCTGGCGCCGATGCTGGCGGCGGCGGCAGTGGGTACGCCGGTGATTGCCACTGCGACGGCCCAGATCCAGTCGGCCCAGCCGCTGGCGGGTTTGGCGGCAACCGCTCCACCGAACGACCCACGTCGTCTGGCCGCCGCGATTGTGAAATTGCTCCGTCGGGGACGTCCGTCGCGGAACGAGCTGATAGCAGCAGCCCAAAGCGAATGCCAGCACCGCGCGGATCAACTGGCGAGCTTGATGCGTGGATTATGGGCGTAACCCGACCGGAGAGGAAAAGCCACGGCCGCCCTGCCGCCTGCGGCCGCTTAAAATATGGCCGCTAAGAATTCGGAAACTCCCCCAGAGCGTTCTATAATAGGCTAAGCCGAGTGGCGATTGACGAAAGGTTTAATCCATGGAATGGCAGCAGCCGATCCCGAAACAGTATCTGCAGATGCCCAAGGCAACCGTGCTGGAGCGTATCGCAGAGCATAAAAAGGCGCTTGGAAAACGGCTTGTGATCCTCGGGCACCATTACCAGCAGGATGATGTGGTGGCCTTTGCCGATTACGTGGGCGATTCATTCCAGCTATCGCGGCAGGCGGCGGAACTGACCGAAACGGAATTTGTTATTTTCTGCGGGGTGCATTTCATGGCCGAATCGGCCGATGTGCTGACATCTCCGCATCAGAAGGTCATCCTGCCGGATATGGGGGCCGGTTGTTCGATGGCGGACATGGCACAGGCGGACGATGTGGTCGATGCATGGAACATCATCACCGAGGCATGCCGGGGTCTGGATCATTTTGAACTCATTCCCATCACCTATGTGAATTCCAGTGCGGCGGTGAAAAGTTTTGTAGGAGAACATGGCGGAGCGGTGTGCACCAGCAGCAACTGCGAGAAGATCCTCACGTGGGCCCTGAACGGCCAGAAGCCGGGGGACGTTCCGCGGCGTAAAATAATATTTTTTCCGGATCAGCATCTGGGGCGGAATACCGCCTATAAGATGGGCTTCGGTCTGGACACGATGGTGACGTGGGATTACCGGGCCATGCGCGGCGGACTGAGCGATGAGCAGATTGCAAAGGCCAATTTTATTCTCTGGAAGGGGCATTGCAGCGTTCATCAACTCTTCCGCCCTGAACATGTGGACGATATCCGGCGGCGGATTGAAGGCATCCGGGTCATCGTCCATCCGGAATGCCGTTGGGAAGTGGTGCAGAAAGCGGATATGGTTGGCTCGACCGAGTTCATCGGCCGCACCATTCGGGAAAGCCCGCCGGGAAGCAAATGGGCCGTGGGGACGGAAGTGCATATGGTCAATCGTCTGGCCAAATCGCATCCGGACAAGCAGATCGTCATCCTTTCCGATTGTCAGTGTTTGTGCACCACGATGTATCGGATCGATCCTCCCCACCTGCTCCATGTGCTGGATCATCTTGCACAGGGACGGGTTATGAATCAAATCCGCGTTAATGATTACGACCGGTACTGGTCGCGCGTCAGCCTGCAGCGAATGCTCGATATCACCGGCGGCAGGCCGGTATCGCCGCCACCCGAACCAAAACCCGCCCCACGCGTTGGTGATGAGGCGTCATCGAGGGCGAACGCATCGCACCATCTCGCAGTTGTCGCGGGATAAGGGCGCGAAACTAACGGAATAACTCATATTGTTGTCTCTCTGTGAGGATGGGTATGAAATCATCGCGATGGATGGTAGTCGCTCTGTTCATGTTGCTTCCGGCCGGGCATGCGGTATGGGCCTCGCCACAGGATGCATATATTGCAGGCTACGCCGCCGCAGAGCTTCAATACGCCGATCATATAACTGCCGCAGATATTAAAGTTCGCGATGGGATTATCTACCTAAGCCTGCCACCACATATCGCCGACGTCAATCGACAGGCGATTGCCCGGCAACTTGGCAGGATCAAAGGCGTACGGAAGGTTATTTTCGCCGCGCCAGCTGCCCAATCTCCAGCGGCGCCGGCCATCGGCACACCGCCGGCAACTTCCAGCACAACGGCCCCCACGCCCGTCGGGATGGAGCCGTCAGTTCCGGCGAGCGTTCCGATCCCCAAGCAATTGCGGCAGTCCCCCTGGGCCTTTGGATTCAATGTGCTTCACCGCCGCCATCTTTACCGCATGCCGACCGGCTTTCTACCTCCGGGCCAATTATTTACGCCTCTGCTGGCGGACCCGAAGTGGCCCGGATTCTCGGCGGCCTATGCCAATTATGCCCCGTATCACCCGGCGAATCTCAATGCAGTGGTGCAGGTGGCGATCGGCGGAACGGTGCCACTGTATCGCGGAAATCTGGGCCGCCACTGGCAATGGGAAACAGGCATGTTTGGGACCGATTACGCCTATTTCAACACCAATGCCCCGAACGTGGATCTGCAGAATAATGATTATCAGGTGGGGGGATATTTCGCATTCAGACACCGAAACTGGTCTTTCTATACCCGATTTTTTCACCAGAGCTCCCATCTGGGGGACGGGTACATCGCCAATATCCTCGGCGGTACGCAGGGTATTTCGGTCTTTACCTACGAACAACTCGGTGGATATGTGTCGTACAGCTTTTATCACCGCTGGTTCAGGCTGTATGCCGGCGCCGGTTACTTTTTTGATACCTACCCCTACGATCTGGGCAAGGAGATTTTTCAATATGGCGCCGAATTTCACGGCCCGGCTTTTGCTCGCTTCCACAGCCTGTACGTTTCGCCTGTGGCGGGCATTGATCTGAAAAACTGGGCTCAAACGCATTATTCCACCGATATTTCCGCACGGGCGGGGTTTCAGTTTGACAATGGCTCCATCTCGAGCCCCACCATGCAGATTCTGTTTGAATATTATCATGGCCACTCTCCATTTGGAGAGTTTTACAATAATGTGATCCAATATGTCGGCATCGGCCTGCATGTGCAGTATTAAGCAACCGCAGCTATTGTTTGACGGATGGGCGACGGAACCGGCAGCGGACGTTTTCGCCGCTGGAGGTCTCGGCATCGGCACCATCGCTGGCCGCGAGGGCGAGGCATTCTGAGGCTCTACCGATCAGGGGTTGCCGCCGGACATTAAACCCATTAGCCTTACCGCCTCGGTGAGGCGAACCGTTGAGGGTAACGGCGGCACCGGCTGAAGAGAATTTTATTTGGAGATGGGTCATGACGATTGATATTGCGGTTTTACCCGGAGACGGGATCGGCGTTGAGGTCATCGCTGCGGCGATGAAGGTGCTGGAGCATGTAGCCCGAGGCGGTGGTCATCAGATTCATGCGACTTATGCGGATGTCGGCTGGGCCGCCATCGACAAGCATGGCACCGCACTTCCGGCAGCAACCCGCGATGTGTGCCGCCGAAGCAAGGCTATTCTGTTCGGAGCTGTCGGGCTTCCAGAC
>JAJZKY010000462.1 GCA_021803885.1 Planctomycetota bacterium | reverse complement strand
AAGATGCCCGCCCCCCCCCCAAGGAAGTGGTTTTCGCGCCACGCCGGAAAAATTGGCAGACCCTTACCGATTCCGGGAGTGGCCAAAAACGTGGGTATTGCGAATATTGCAGGGCTACCGCGGAGCTTGCTCATTCGACAGCACCACAGCCCGCCGGTATTATCAGTCTCATTCGCAGCCGTGAACGTTGCAGCGATCAAAATTGAGTACGAAGGAATACATGGCCAGTTCCACACCTTCAGCGCCAACCATGCAGGTTCCGCTTTTGGACCTCAAACAGCAGTATGCCGCGCTCGCCCACGAAATACTTCCCGCCGTCGAGCAAGTGCTTGCATCACAAATGCTTATAAACGGGCCGGCAGTGGGCGAGTTTGAAAAGGCCGTCGCGACCTACGCCCACTGCGCCCAAGCCGTTGGCGTCAGCAGCGGCACCGATGCCCTGTTGTGCGCTCTGATGGCGCTATGCATCGGCCCGGACGATGAGGTTATTACGTCGCCCTTTACCTTTTTTGCCACCGCAGGCTGTATATGGCGCGTAGGTGCAAAGCCCGTTTTCGCCGATATAGACCCGCAAACATTTAATATTAATCCGGCCGCCATTGAGGCCGCCGTCACGCCGCGCACACGGGCCATCATGCCGGTGCACCTGTTTGGTCAAATGGCCGATATGGATGCCATCATGGCCATCGCCCGGCGTCACAATCTCGCCGTTATCGAAGATGCCGCACAGTCTATCGGCGCTACCTACCGCGGTCGCCAAAGCGGCAGCATCGGCACGGCGGGCTGCTTCAGCTTTTTTCCGTCCAAAAATCTGGGCGGCGCCGGCGACGGCGGCATGATTGTTACCCAAGATAACGCTCTCGCCCAGCGCCTTCGCATGTTCCGCAATCATGGCATGGAGCCCAAGTATTATCATGCGTGCATCGGAGGCAACTTTCGGCTTGATACCATTCAGGCCGCCTACCTGCACATCAAACTCAACCACCTCGACGCCTGGTCGGCAAAGCGCCGTGAGAACGCGGCGCTTTATACAGCGTTGCTCGCCGATTGCCCCGCTGTGCGCACGCCCGTTATTCAGCCCGAAAACGTCAGCATTTTTAATCAGTATGTTATTCGCACCGCAAAGCGCGATGAACTTAAGAACTATCTCGCCGCGCGGGGCATAGGCACCGAAATATACTACCCCTTGTGTTTGCATCAGCAGGAATGTTTTAAGTTGCTGGGGCACCACACAGGCGATTTTCCCCTCTCCGAGCAAGCCGCTGCCGAGGTATTGGCTATACCCATCTATCCCGAGCTTACCCACCAGCAGATACACTATGTGGCACAGGCTATTAAGCACTTCTTTTCAGGCCGTTAAGTGCAGCGGCTTGTGCGTCGCGTTTGCCCTGGCGCTACTATCACAACCCTGTCGCTTCCGTTAAAATAACCGCCGTTTTAGGTAAATGAACGTTGCGGGGTGTTAACTCATGGCTAAGCAGGTAAAACGAAAAGCGGCAACCGAACAACCGAGCCATAAATCCGTTGCCGAACCACAAAATCAGGCAGTCGAATCAACCTCGGTTGAAGCTGAAACACTTGCCTTGCGTGCCGGCCCGGCCGGCATGGCCTTGGAGTTTGAAAAGCCGATTCTCAAGCTGGAGCGGCAAATACTCGACCTGGTACAACTGCAGGAGCAAAAAGGAGTTGATTACAATAACGAGATCCGTCAACTTCGCGACAACCTCACCAGCCTGCTCAAAAAAACCTACCAAAACCTCACCGCCTGGGAAACGGTGCAGGTGGCCCGTCATCCGGCCCGCCCGCAAACACGCGATTACATTGACCTGCTCGTTAAAGATTTTGACGAACTCCATGGCGACCGTAGATTTGGCGATGACCTCGCCATCGTCACCGGCACCGGCCGCATCGCGGGCCATAAAGTTATGCTCGTGGGCCACCACAAGGGCCGCGATACCCGCGAAAAAATCGCCTGCAATTTCGGTTGTGCCCATCCTGAAGGTTATCGCAAGGCCCTGGCTAAAATGCAGTTTGCCGCCAAGTTCAAACTCCCCATCGTCACACTTATTGATACGCAGGGCGCTTACCCCGGCATCGGCTCGGAGGAGCGCGGCGTAGCCGAGGCCATCGCTGTTAATTTGCGCGAAATGGCTCTGCTGCCAACGCCGATTATTTGTATCGTCATTGGTGAGGGCGGCTCCGGCGGGGCACTGGGCATTGGTGTCGGCGATCGGCTGGCGATGATGGAGTTTGCCTGGTACAGCGTTATTTCACCGGAAGGTTGCAGCGGCATTCTCTGGAAAGGCTCGCAAAATGCACCCGACGCCGCCGAAGCGCTTAAGCTCACAAGCCGGCATCTTAAATCGCTGGGCGTCATAGACGAAATCATTCGCGAACCGCTCGGCGGGGCTCACCGCAATCCTCGCGCCGCCGCCGACGCCCTTGAGCGTTACATTGACCGCACCCTGCGCGAGCTTAAACCGCTTTCCGCCGAAAAATTAACCGATGCCCGCTACGAACGCCTCCGCAAACTTGGTGCCGACGCCATAGAGGTAGCTTAAAACCGCATTCTCATGCGGCTGGCATCGTCGGCCATGTGTACCAATCAGCTTGCCCTGTTCTTGCCGCCCGACGTCCCTGCAGGTGTTACCCCGGACAGCACGCTCGACTTCATCTGGCGGCCGCCGGCCTGCATAATCGCTTTTACCTGCGTGGCCGAGCGGCTCATCTGCATCCGTATGCACCCCAGCCGCCGCGTGCTCAAGAACGTTAGCGGCCACCGGGCGGCCAGCGCGGCATCCTGTCGGGCTATTGCGCTGGATTCTCCACTGGCAATAAGCGTGCGGCAGCCAATGGCTGCAAGTTCAGGCCCAACCAGCTTGTGCAGCCGTCCCGGCCCCGTCAGCAGAACCGTTGCCACGGGCGCTTGGCCCCCAAGCACCTTGGCCAGCCACGGCAGTTGTGTTTTGTCGCACACCAGCAGCGATTGGCCGCCGCAGCGCAGGCGCAGCACCAAACTGCGATAGCCTGGCGCACTATGCGGCGGCAGCAAACGCGGCGGCCATAAAATCTCACACCTTACATTGTCGGCAAGGCTAAACACATCACCCCGCGCCAAGGCAACAGCTTTAAGCCGCTGCTGTTGGCACATCTCAAAAAACTGGCCTATGCTGCGCTGCTGGGCCGCTTGCAGTTTGTCAGCCGCACTGCATAGCAGGGCCGTCGCATCATGTTGGCTTGCCAGCGCAATGGCCGCGGCGGCATGGTTGGCGTCTATCTTAGCGGTCAGCACGGCCTGCAACGGCCACAGCCCGTTATTGCGCAAAAACGCGTTAACCTGCCCGCGCAAAAATACCGGCGAACCAAGTGTGCCGGCATTAATTGCAATGGTCGCTCCATCCGGCAGTTGCGCAATAGCACAGTTGCCGCCGCCAACATCCAATACATCTATACGCAGCGAGTCCTTAGCCTGTGTAAACGTATACCAGCCCGTCAATACAACCGTGGCGGCAGTTAGGGCCACCAGCGCCGTAGCGCGGCTTAACTTAAGCGGTCGCCGCAACGCCCAAACAGCCATCGCCGCATACAACAGCAGAACAACCCACCAGGCGGGCGAACGCACCACAATGTTGCCGCCGGGCAAGCCGGCCAAAAAGCCTACGAGCCATATCATCATGTGGCCCACAGGGTACGATACCAGTGCCACTAGTTTGCCCAGCGGCAGCCATACCAGAGCCGCCATCAACTGCACCAGCCCAAGAATAAGAGCCACCGTCACCACTGGCAGCAAAAGCAGGCCGGAAATAATAGCCAGCGGATTCATTTGATTAAAGTGATACGCCACCAGCGGAAACGCAATAACCGAGCCGATGATATTGCACGTAAGAATGCCGCAGATGGTGTGCTGCAATCGCAGCAGCCAAAATCCCCATGGCTTGTTGCGGATTCGCGCGACTTCGCCGGCGCGCAGCAGGTAACGCCCGAAGATAGCCCGGTGACAACGGCCGCCCAGCAGAATAAGTCCTACCGTCACCAAAAAACTCAGTTGAAAGGGCGGGCTGAATAATTCGGCCGGGTTCAGCAGCAACACCACAATCGCGGTGAAGGCCAGAATATTTAAAATCTGCACGGGCCGGCCAATCAGCAGTGTTGCCAGCACCAGCACGGTGGCAAGCGACGCGCGCAGTACCGGCGGGCCGCATGGCGTAATGAGCATATAAGCCAGCACCGCAAAAATGCACACAATGGCCCGCGGCCTGGGCCTGCGAATAACCAGCCGCAATACCAGCCATATTCCCGCCGCAATAATCACCACATGCAGGCCCGACAGCGCCAGCAGATGCGCCGCTCCGCTGCGCGAAAACTGCCGCGCAACCTCCCGTATCGCCGGGTCGCGAAACCCCAGAAGCAGTGCGATGGTGTCGAGCGTTTCGCGATTGGCATAAGGCAAGGCGGTGGCCCGCAGTCGCCGGCGCAGTGCCGCACGCGTAGAGTCAATCCAGCCCGTCAGCGGCCACAGCGCTTGCCGCGAGTCAATAATAGTAATTTGATTGGAGTATTTGGCGGTAATTTGCGCAAAAATCCGTTCAGCGGCAAGGTAGTTGCGGTAGTTAAACTGACCCGGATTGGTAGCCCCCGGCGGTCGCGATAGCCAACCAACAACCTGCACCTGCTGGTTATTTTTAAGCGCGGGTAAATCACCCGGAACCTGTACCAGCACCTTGCCGCACGCCGGTTGCCAGCGGAAGCGACAGGGT
>JAJZKY010000008.1 GCA_021803885.1 Planctomycetota bacterium | reverse complement strand
CTTTTAAGCGGTGCGCAGGCACCGCGTCTCATTAAGTCCCGGCGCACCGGGACGTCTCATTGTTCATTGAGCGCTGCCTCCTTGTGCAAACTTCCCCGTCGTATGCGATCTCTGTGATCTCTGTGACCTCTGTGATCTCTGTGGCTAATCCGTCGTCCCTCGCCCGCCGAACAAAACAGCCAAGCGCCAGCGCCTCCAAAGTATTAACTAAAAAAACCGGCCCGGAGTTTATCCGGACCGGTGTGGAGGCTATTTGGTTTTCGGCCAGGGGATGGGCCGAATTTTATATATACTCAGGCTGACGCCTTACGCGGCTTAAGCAGCAGGCCCAGGGCAAGCACACTGATAAAAGCCAGTGCCAGTGTGGAGGGTTCAGGAACGGACCCGGTAGTTCCGAGAGCCTCGAATACGGCATTATCCGTGCCGCCTGCACCGTTGACCGAGGTCGAGCCGTTATAGGTGTTATAAGCAGCATTTGCCGTGGGGCTGTTGTAACCCGAATCGATTGCGAACAGGCCTAAGCCCTGACTGGCAGTACCATTGCCATTGGTTACTACCGCGCCAAGCCCCATATAGGTTCCAGAATTGCCAGCAGTCCCTGCTGCACTATATGGGTTGCTGCTAACCACATACGCGTACTGCGTGTTGGGACTTACGGTAAACGGCGTAGCGAGTGTAAAATCGAGGTAGTCACCGCTTGTGAAGAAGCTGGACGATTGATTAATTACGCCATACTCGTACGTGGTCCCGGTAAACGCATCTGTCCCGTTTGCAGTTCCCAGATACAGGTACAACGAGGACGTCGGCCCCTGCGTCACATTCCCCTTGTCCGCAAGGTTGACAACAACATCGGTGATCGAGGTCGCGGTATTACCCGTGGTAAAGATTTCCCCGGGCATCGGTGAAATCTGGGTTCCGGTGTAATAATTGGGGTTAGTGCTTGTTGTGATACCACTGCTGGGAAGGTTGGCGGCGATAACGGTTCCTGTTGGGGCTGTTGAACTTTCAGTAAGTGTCGCGGTACTTGAAACCACTGTGGCGCTGACAACTGTGGCGCTCGCCACTCCCGCCGCTGCCATGGTGGCTGCAACCGTCGCTAGACTGACGAAACCTGATTTGGTAAACATAAAGAAAGCCTCCTAAAATTGCTCTCTCACTCAGAGAGACTTTGACACTCCGCTTTAACGCAGCGGAAAAATATTGGAATCGCCGCGACATGCGGCGAATAACTTTCAGCTTCACCATGATGCCCTGAACTTACGTTTGGTAACGTCATAGTGCATTATGTGATCAACGTGTAGTCAACTAATTAACCACAGCTTTAGTTTAATCAAAAATCATGGTTTGTCAAGGAAAAAAATTCCGGTTTTTTTAAGATTTCCGCGGAAACAGGCCATGCCGACGCAATGCATAAAAAACCACTAAATCATACGTAAAACACATGTTCCCATTCGCATCCACGAAGGTGCCTTTAGAGCACCGTGGGTGGCCGGCCGGGACGAGGTGACAGGTTACAGATTACGGGTTACAGGTTACGGTGTAAGTTAGAACCCTCAGTACATTTTAGTGCTTTCGCTGTACTGTAAAGACTTATCACTACGGCATATCCGCGACCCCGCTGGGCGGGGGATTCTGGGTGACCCAACCGCTTGCCCAGTTAAGGCTCCATAGTTTCTTGGCCTCGACATGCTCAACATGCCCGTCCATGAATGACATATTGATACCGTTACCATGGCGGGCCATCGCCCAGCGGTCAATGTCACCGGAGAAAGAAGGGCCGCCTGTTTGAGGAATGGCCGCCTGCCCTGTCGCGTAGCTTATATCAGCCAGACTTGGATTCGTATTCTCGTAGGGTCCCCCATCGACCCAAAAACAATCACCAAATGCCGGAACAGTTGTGGGGACGCTGGCGATACTATTTGACCAATACTGCGCGGGCGGATTCGTGCTGGTGCCGATCCAGGAATCTGTGTTGGGGGCGTACAGCCAGGCGTTAAACCCATAGCTCGACTGCCAGTAATGCAACTGGTTTTGTTCCCACTGAGCTGTACCTGCGCCACCGTTGACAAAATAATACGGCTGATGGATTTGTCCCACCAGATTAAAACCTTGATTCGCGCTCTGAAGGTTCTGCATGGGCGGAGTGTCGGGACAAATAATGACGCTCTCCAGTTGGGCGAAATTGATCTGGTACCCGGTGGTCGTTGACTGTTTTTGCGACTGGGTAAGGTAGGGAGCAAGGGGCAGCACCCAAACGTTCATATCCCCGTTGAACACGTAAGGGAAACGTTGCCCGCTCCAGGCGACCTGATACTCTTCGAGGGCCAACGCCATCTGTCGAAGATTATTACCACAAATTGCCGCGTTGACGTCTTCCTTGGCCGCAGCCAGCGCCGGAAGAAGCAGGGAAATCAATAGTGCGATGATGGAAATAACCACCAGAATCTCAATGAGGGTAAACGCCCGTGCCCGACGGCTTCCTGCGGGATTAAATGGAAGCGAGCCTACGCTGTTCGTTGCCATAAGAAAACCTCCAAGTTGGCTCTCTCGACCGCGAGATATCTTTTATCCGCCAAAACCTCGCGAATAAAGCGGTATTGCCACAACATCTGGCAAACAATTTTTAATTCAATCAAGCCCGGCCCTCATTGAGTGGAGGGTCCGAACCAGTTCTCTGGCCATTCTTAAGATTTCAAGAGTGTCACCAGAGCCATTATGTACAACCCAACGGCCATGAACGCCGTTTGCAAATGCTGTGGTCAAGTATTAGACCACGCATTAAATTATAAACGTCCAGGCCGGTTTGTCAAGGGGGCGTTTAGGTTACAGGGGACAGGTTACGGGTTACAGTTTAGGGTTACGGGGGGCAATGAGTAATGGGTAAAAACCGGGAAACGGTTGGGAACTCGCCGGAGCACCGGGTTGGACGAGGAGTTAGAAGTTAGTCTCCCATGATGCGAAGCCTTACCCGCGCAGGATGAAAAAAGGCCCTATTATTTCGCGGTTGCGAATGTCTGGCGATTTTTCAGAGCAGTGGTACAATAGAATGCGATATGGTAAAATACTAAACCTTGGGAGCCTGTCACGCGGCAGGATGGACTAGTGCCCTGTTCCGGAGGTTTCCTTCTTGAATACTCGCTGTCATCGTCCCTTGTGGATTGCCGCCATCCTTCTTACGCTGCTGTGCCCCGTTGCCGTGAGTCAAGCGGCGGTGCCCGTTGGCCCGCAGGTTTCCAGTAAAAAAGTGGTGGGGGCCATTCGTAAAGGTGTGAAGTATCTGCTGTCCAGAGACAAGCCCGGCACGCACTGGGAACAGGGGGTTGTCAATGGAGGCCCCAATGGCAAGATGATCCCGCAATATCTGGGTGAATCCGCGCTGGTGACCGAGGCGCTATTGAATGTTCAGCAAAGCCTGCAGTTGCCGGAATTAAATATCTTCAAAAATCCCATGAAAAGTGCCATCCATTTTCTGGTGGACCATCGCACCAACACCACCTATGTGGCCAGCTTCCAGGCCGCGGTAATGGGGCTGCTGCCCAAGAAAGCGAAGTATCGCCGGGTGCTCAAGTGGGATGCCAATTATTTGTTACACAGCCTCAACCGTGACGGCAGCTATGGTTACATGGTATACCCGACGCCGGTGTCGGCGGGGCCTGAGGATCCGTTTGGGGGGGATAATTCCAACACGCAGTACGGCATTCTGGGCATGTGGACCGCGGCGGATTACGGATTGGGCGTACCGGGAAAATTCTGGAGGGTCGCGGGCAATTACTGGCGCCGAACGCAGATGCCCGATGGCACCTGGTGGTATACGCCCAGTCGCATAGAACCGCTGCAGATGACGCCAGCCGGCGTTGCCAGCCTGCTGATCTGCGACGAATACCTGGGCCGGCAGGATATCAACGGCCGCTTTCGCGATCCCAGTGTGGAGCGTGGCCTGAAATGGATTAATGCGCACTTTCAGCCGACGTTGGCGGAGTTGTACACAATGTACGGTTACGAACGCGTGGGTCTGGCTTCCGGCCTGCAGCGGTTTGGCGGGCATAACTGGTACGAAGATTTTGCCCGCACGTTGCTTAAACAGCAACAGGTCAACGGCAGTTGGGTAACGACGTTCTGGCCCAACAAGCACTATTGCCTGGGGACCGCCTATGCGTTGCTGATACTGGATCGCGGGCTTAACCCGGTGCTTTGCAATAAGCTGCAATACAGCAAGTCCTATTACGGCGACTGGGACGCCCGCCAAAGGGATGTTGCCAACATGGTGGAATGGATCAGCAAGCAGAATGAAACGCCGCTGAACTGGCAGGTGGCCAATATCAACGCCCCCTTAAGCGACTGGCTAAACAGTCCGATTCTGTATATCAGCGGACAGAAAGATCCCAAATTCACCGCGCCGCAAATTGCCAAGCTGCGGCGCTATGTGGATGCCGGCGGTTTGGTGTTTTGCTCATGCAACAACAGTTCCGTTGCCTTTAAGCGGGCCATGATGAAATATGGGCAGGAAGTGGTTCACAACCGCTATGAGTTTCACCGTCTGACGGCGAAAAGCATGTTGCTGACGCTGCAACCCTGGTATCACATGTATTTGAACATGCTGGCGATTTCCAATGGCGTACGGGATGTATGGGTCGTCAGCCCGGGAGATATGGGCGCGGTGTGGGAACGCCAGGCTTTTTCGGAGAAGAAATTCTGGGAATTTCCGATGAACCTGTACCTGTATGCCACCGGCAAAGGGTATCTGGCGGACCGCCTGCATTCGCTGGCGGTGCCGCCGACTTCCGCCAAGCCTGTCCGGACGCTGGCCGTCGGGCGGTTGAAATACTCCGGCAATTGGGATCCCGAGCCAGGGGCCTGGCCGCGCCTGGCCCGGCTGGCGATGGCCAACGCGCAAACGCAGGTCCGTGTCGCCACGGTTACCACCGCAACACTCAATCCGCATACGACCCCCCTGCTGGATATGACGGGTCCCGGCGGGTTCACCTTCACGGCGACGCAAATTGCAGCGTTACGGAAATATCTCAATGGCGGGGGAATGTTATTTGCCGACGCGGCCGGCGGTCACGAGCCATTCACGACGGCCTTTACCGCCTTGGCGATGAAATTGTATCCCAAGACGCCGATGCAACACTTACCGACAACCTGTTCCATTTATGCGGGTTCCATGCCCGGGGGCACCCCGGCCACGCGGGTGGCTTATCGGCGTTTTTATTTGGATGCCAATGGAACGAAACACACGGCAGAGTTTTTGGGAATCAAGCGCGCGGGGCGCTGGGTGCTGGTATTTTCCCCGGATGATGTGACCTCGGGTCTTCTGGGTACCGATACCTGGGGAATATCCGGTTATACCCCAAAATCAGCGGTGGCGTTGGCTACCAATGTGATTGAATATGCTGTAAAGCACGGCCCTTAAAAAGCAACTATAAATCATTAATATATATATCTTTATTAGTTACAAAAAAAATAGGCTCTTATGGGCCTACGTGATAAGAGTTAAAAGAAAGAAGTGTGCGCCCATGTTCAAAGCGTTTGCTGATTTACGTTCGGCGTGCCTCGCATGGGGGACAAGCATGGCCGTCGGGATGATGCTGATAATCGCCGGCACCGGCGCGCGGGCCTCCGGCATCCAAGTCCGGACACCCGGACCGGCGGCCAGGCTTTCCCGGACCTATTACATCAACGCCTCTACCGGGCGCAATACGAATTCGGGCACGGGTCGAAACGATCCCTGGCGAACACTGGCCCGGGTCAACAAGCAGATATTCAAGCCGGGAGATCGGGTGTTGTTTCGCGCCGGCGACATGTGGTATGGCCAACTGAACTTACGGGGACAGGGCACCGCCGGAATGCCTATCCGGGTGGATTCCTATGGCTCCGGACCGCTTCCGAAAATTAATATGGGCCAGGCGACGGGTGCGGCGGTGAGTATCATCAATGAAGGGTACTGGGACATTCGGCATCTGTGCATGACCAGCACCGCCACCGTGACATCCCCCAAAGGACCGAGAGTGGGCCTTCTGGTGAATTCCACCTGTCACCACATCCTGCGCCATATTGTCATCGAGCATTGCCTGATACGTCATATCATCGGCGGCGTTTCCCACTATGACAGCGGCGGCATATTTGTCGGACTTGACGGATGGATATCGCCCAACGCCCCATTTTCAACCTACCGTGATGTGAAAATAAGCCACAACACCATCACCGATGTCGACCGTTGCGGCATCGTGGTCTGGACGCCCGCCAATAGCAGTTACTTCCACAGTCTGGCAAATTCCCAACACTTAACCGGGCATTTGCTGCCAAGCCGGGACGTGGTGGTATCGCACAATCAATTAAGCAACATTGGCGGTGACGCCATTCTGGTGCTGGGCAGTGCAGGAGCCATGGTCGAGTATAACAATGTCCATGACAGTTGCCTGCGGACGAAATCCGGCCAACGCGGGAACCAGAATTCGGCGGCGGTCTGGCTGCACAGTTGTTCACGATCAATTATGCAATTTAACAAAGTCTTTGACAGCCGCCCCCAGCCCGGCAATGGCGACGCGGAAGCGTTTGATTTTGACTTCGGTTGCCGGCACTGCATGTTGCAATACAACTTCAGTCAAGGCAACTGGGGTGGATTGTTACTGATCATGGGCAGCGCGAAGGACAACATCGTGCGTTACAACATCAGTGTCAACGACGTTCCGCCGCTGTATGATCGTCATCTTCCCGTCGTCATCAGAAATGCCATGCCGGGCAGCGAACATTTGCTGTATCTTCAATGCCAGGCGCAGAAAAATAATCTCATTTACAACAATGATTTCTTTGTCAGTCGCGGCATCGGCGTGATTTACACGGGTGCACCGTATTTTAAAAACAACCTATTTTATGCCGTTGGAAAGGGAATTTTCCGTACCAATGGCCCGGTGGCGGCCGGGCAGTTTGTCCACAATGATTATTTCGGTCCCTGGCAGGGGTCACCTCCCTCGCCTAAAGCCAACCTGCATGTGAATCCGGAGTTCGTTAATATCAGAGAACAGGATTTTCGCTTACGTCAGGATTCGCCGCTTATCAATCGCGGCTTGGCGGTGGCGGATAATGGCGGATGGGATTACTTTGGCCAAGCTTTGAAGCACGGCACCAGCATTGGCGCGTCCCAGGGACCGCAATAGAAAGCGGCACTCATTACGCGAAAAAAGCTACTGTTTTTTGAAAAGGATATTTTGATGCTACTTCCCCGACCACTCCGGCGGTCTGACGGCATTGAAGGCATTGCTTTTTACCATCAATCACCGGCCCGTCGTGGCCATTGGGGCCGCACCGTCAGATCAGCCTGCCTGATTCTCATACTGCTGATGACCACCGGGGCACGTGCGGCCTTGCGCGCGGCAGCCGCCAGTCGTACCTTTCTGGCCGGCGCTGATGTTTCGTATTTTGGCTATATTGAATCCCATGGCGGCGTTTACCGGTATAACCACCAGCCGGTTGGATTGATTCGCGCGTTTAAGCAATCGGGCTGCAATTGCCTGCGATTGCGGTTGTGGCACCGGGCGACAAGGAACGAGAAATCGCAATTGGGCAAACTGGGAACGCTCAATGATTTGGCGTATACATTGCCGCTGGCCCAGAAAATTAAGAAAGCCGGATTTTATTTTATTCTGGACATGCATTTTTCGGATACCTGGGCTGATCCCAGTCATCAGTTTACCCCGGCCATCTGGCGGAAGCTGCCCCTACCCCAATTGCGTCTGCGGCTGCGTGCATATTGCCAACGCGTGATTACCACACTGCGAAAAGCCCACGCGATGCCGAATATGGTACTGGTCGGCAATGAGATTAATAATGGTATGCTTTGGCCCCAGGGAAAACTCTGGGTGAACCATCAAGCGCGATGGAATCGCCTGGCGTCGCTGCTGAATGCCGCGATAGCCGGTGTTTACGCGGGCAGCGGATCGCATAAACCCAAGATCATGATTCAGGTGGCCGATTCCTCGTATGCCCCGGAATTTTACCAACAGCTCATTTCCCATGGCGTGCATTTTGATGTGATCGGGTATGACTTTTATACCTATTGGGGCGGTACGCTAAAAGATTTGCGATCGCAACTTATGAAACTGGCTGATTCCGTGCACAAACCCATTATTGTTGCGGAAACGGATTATCCGTGGAGTAACGACACGCACAGCGCCCATGGGAAATCCAAACCGGGAATGCAATTTCCGTTCACACCCGCGGGACAGGCGCAGTACGCCCGGACGGTAATCAACATCGTTAAAGCTTTGCCCGACCATCTGGGGCGGGGCGTCTGGTGGTGGGGAGCCGAGTATAATCCGGATCAGAAGGACTTTGTGAATAATCCATGGTCGTATCGGTCTGTCTTCGACAAGCACGGCAACGCATTACCGGCAATGCGGGTCTTGGGGAGGGCGGCGCGTCACCTGGGCAAATAGGAGCCTGTCCGAGTAATCGTCATTATTTTTACGCCTTTTTAGTGTTGACAAACCGGTATTCGAAAGGAATAATAAATGAGCAAGTAGTTGTTCAAAATTCGCCAGGTGCGGCAGTGTTCGGCCGGATTGGGCTGGGCGCGTATCACGAGGTGCTCGACGAAGAGATTGGTAACCTTAAAGGATGATGTCATGAAAGACTACACACAAATTCCACGATCAAAAACAAGATTACATAACTCCGGGTTTTCGCTGGTGGAGATGCTGACGGTTATTTCGATCATCGCGATTCTGATGACCTTATTGCTTCCGGCGCTGGGTCGCGCTAGACATCTGGCCAATCGCGTTGTTTGCGCTTCCAACCTGCGCTCCATTGGCCAGGCCAACAAGGTTTATTCTAACCAATACAAGGGGTCATACCCGCCGATCGACATCGGCGAGTGGCCAATGGGCGGCATCGGGTATAACGTGGCCGCCCCAAGCCCTCTTTTTGGAAGTCCCTGGGGACCGGCCCTGCTATACAATACGGGCTTTTTGCCCAACCCCGCAGTTTATTACTGCACGGAATCCGGTATTTTTGGCAATCCGTCGGCCGTATCTACGCTGTATAAGACACCCGTTGGATCCACAAATTTCTCCCAAGTCTTCATCAGCTATTGCTATTACGTCGGCCGGCCGGAGGGTGCTGCCAACTTCAACGGAAGTGGTGGGGTTACCGCGTCCCAAACAACGGGTTACGTGACAAATCCGACGACGCATGTGGTTTATAATGACAACTATCTTGAGCCGTTGCATCCCTTCGCGCAGACGCCTATCAGCGATCCGGGGACGATTGTCGCCGCAGACGTTTTGGTAAGCCAGAATGGCAATTGGTTCTTCAACGCCGGTGTCGACAATGGTGGCCAAAATGGGGGCGGTGGCGCTATTATCCCTTGGTCTAATCATGTCACAAGCTCCATCGGTGCCCCCGATGGCGGCAATGATCTTTACAATGATGACTCGGTTTCGTGGATAGGTTTTCCCTATCTCCAATGCCGTTACACCTACCCGGCCTCAAGCGGGCTGAACTTCTGGCAATAACTACTTTCCCGCAGGAATACAAAGTGATTCAGAAGCCTGCCCAAGTAATCGCCGGGATTGCGATGGGTCTGAAATGTCCCGTATGCGCGGCGGAGCATCGGCGTCATACCGTGGGGGGGAGTCAGGAGTTAGAGTTTTTGGAAGCGCTGTCGCTTTTCTATTTTTCCCGGCAGGATAAACCTGCCGGCTCGCGCCGCCTTCCAGCTTCTAAATCGTAACTCCTCGTCCAACCCCGTGGTTGTTTCGTAGCACCAGATCAACCACCGGATTGTCATCCGGTGCTCCGGTGATACCACCATCGCCCCCCCCGTTTTACGAATTACTCATTGCGCAAGCCATCCCTGTAACCTGTAACCTCGTCCATTCCGGGGTCATTTCCCGGCCCTAGCTGTCGGCGGCAGAAATTTCATTTTCTGGAGCCATGCTTCGCAGTCGGCGGGCCACTGCACAGAATCGGTACCGCTGCGTCCGAGGCTAAATCCATGTTGCCCGTGTTTGAATTCGACAAACTTAACCGGAACATGGACCTCCTTGAGGGCTTTATAAAAATCAATGCTGTTGAGCGGGTTGACCACGTTATCATCGGCTGCGCAGCAGATAAATGTCGGCGGCGTGAGCTTGGAGACTGTGAGTTCATTGGAATAATACCGATCCAGATCCAGGGGAGCTTTGTGACCCAACAGTTCATAATGCGACTGCGGATGCGTAAGCCCAGGCATCATGGAAATCACTGGGTAGCACAGCACCAAAAAGTCCGGCCGGGTGCTGAAGCGGTTAAGCGGATCAGGCGCACGGGGGTTACCGGGCAGAAAGTGTGTGCCGGCCAGGGCGGCCAGATGTCCACCGGCCGAGAAGCCCATCACGCCAATCCGACGGGGATTGATTTTCCACTTCCGTGCATTGGCTCGCAAAATCTGCACGGCGCGGCGTACATCCTGCAAGGGAAGCGGTATGCCATTCTTGGGTATTCGCCTTAAGGGCAAGCGATACTTCAGCACAAAGGCGCTCACGCCCAGGGAATTCATCCAATGGCCGGGAGCGTAACCCTCACCACCCATGACTTCATAGGCATACGCCCCGCCGGGGCAGATCACCACCGCAGTACCGTTGGGATGCGGTGCCAGCATCACTGTCAGCGTAGGCCATTCATTGTTATTGGCGTTCTGCCACTTCTTGGGCACATTGAGGTGCGGCCAAACGGGAATAACCTTGCGTACGGTCGCGGCATGTGCCGGCAGTGCCATACAGAATAAACCGAATAAGCCCAGGCAACAGACGGGCCGCAGGCACGCGAAAAAAATACGTTTGGTCATCGTGAACTCCTTTGCTGGTTAACACTGAAAATCCGTCATACCCCGCCTGGTTCGGGTGCCTAGTGCTCTGTCACGCCTAAATACTAGGATTGATTGGCCGCAAAGGCCCCAGATGCAAGAAGCAGCGGCGAAAACCGGGTCCGTAGACCCATTGAGCCGATGCGACGCCGCAGATGGGGCGTTTGCGGCCAACCCCGCGGGGCGGGGGCCAGGGGGCCGTGGGCTTTGTCGCTCGTCGTCAACGTATGTTCCCATACACAATCCTCCTCGCTTCGCGCCCACAGCCCCCTGGCCCTCCGTCAATCCTAATATTTAGGCGTGACAGAGCACTAGGAGCATGTCCGAGTAATGTCCGAAGAACGCGTCTTCGACTTCTATAGCACAAATATTTTACCACTATCTGTTACAAGTTGCAAATACCCGTTTATAAATAATAATTCCGACGGGCCGCGCCGCTCGATTGACAAGCCGGTGGTCATGGTCAATAATGATGATCACATATTTGTCCAATGACCTGCGCGGCCCAAGAGGCCCAAGAGGCCAAGGAGCCTGTCCGAGTAATGGCCGGGATTGCGATTACTCGGAGAGGCTCCTAGTGCTCTATCACAGCAAAATGTTAGGGTTGACGAGGAACCTTTGCGATGGTGGGTGCGTCCTTTGAGAGGCCGCCATCCTAAAATGTTGATGTGACAGAGCACTAGAATGTTTATAAAGGCATTGGACGTGCACGCCGGTATCGGTGTCGGCCGAAGGGTTCCGTGAATACAAGGAGACCACGATGAAACGCCATGCATTTTCACTGGTGGAGTTGTTGGTGGTAATTGCCATTATCGCCCTGCTGCTTGCATTGCTGTTGCCCGCGCTGGCCCGTGCCCGGGGGCTTGCCGATTCAGTCGTTTGCATGAGCAATCAGCGGCAGATGGCCATGGCTCTAATGGATTATCAAGCCTCCTATTTGGGACACGTGTTTCCATATGTGTACAACACCAACACCGGATTATTTAGCACTTGGGTAATTCCCTTAGGCCCCTATATGGTGCAGTCGCAAAAGCAATCCAATAAGTACAGCCCTGATCAGATTGATTTTCAAAAACTCGAATCGGTTTTAATGTGCCCGTCAGTGCCGGCGTGGTCGGAAGCGGCCCTTAACGCCAATGGTTATGCGTTTAGTGGAGGCGTGGCGCAAAATTGGTGGTGGAATGGTTATGGTCAATACCAGTTCAAATACTTACAGAGCAGCTATGGCTTTAATGCCTGGTTGTATGGTCCGGGGGGAAGTTCTGGCACGCAGAACTACGATTATTTTGTTGCGCCCAGCAGCAATCCACCAGCCGCTTACTGGCCTGGGTCTGCTGGACCGGACAGCAATGTGCCAGCGTTTGGCGATAGCATTTGGGTCGATGGCGGCCCCAGGGAGAATGATACTCCGCCGGTGCTTAGTTATGTGACCGGGGCCACCAATTGGGGTGATAACGTACCGACGAGTGGTGGGGATATGCAGCGCTGGTGCCTGACGCGGCATGGCAATGGGATCAATATGGCATTCTGGGACGGCCATGTGGAGCATGAGGAAGTCAAGCAGTTATGGAACCTCGACTGGGCCGCCGGATGGAGCGCCAATCCCCCGGCGGGCGTTTCGCAGATGCCGTAGGAGCGTGTTTGAGTAATGGCCGGAATTGGTGGTTGATCGGATGTCGCCGGGGGAGCGGTCACGGCTTACAGGGCTTGTGCAATGAATAATGAGTAGAAGCTCGGGAACGATGGGGACCTCACCACAGGTAACGGACGTAGCGGAGGACCGGCGAGGGGCCTTTGATTAGACTTTGTCCAGTTTGGTCAGTAAAAATATCCTCCGGTTACGTCCGCTTCCCCCTCTTGTAATTTAACGTGAAAACTCCTTCCCTCGGCAGTGCAATCCACTGTAACGCGGGCATCTTGCCTGCACGGGAAACACGACGATGGCAGGCGGGACGCCTGCGTTACATGGCACTGATCCCGGCGAACGGGCAAGGTCCTTGGGTTATGGTGTTATCTGCAGCAGTCGTGAACCGTGGGACGGCAGGGTTGCGCTAAAGCCATGGGAAAACGTGCCCAATTTTTTCCCATTCCAGAGGTCTTGGACGGTAGCGGTAGATTTGGCCAGGGCCAGTTGCCGCCAGGTTACGCCGACCCTGGCCGCTGTTTTGGCGAGATTGAACAGGGCCACCGTGCAAGCGCCGTCGGCATGGTGAATGACCCACACCTGCTGCGGGGTTTTCTGGGAAAGGGGCCGGGCCACATGGCCGGCCTGGTCAATGGCGATGGCGGCTTTGTTGGTAATAATTTTGAAGCCGCCGGGCGTGAGGTGCGTTAGATCGGTACCCAGGCAAAGCGGCGAGCAGTTTATACACCAGAAAATCATGACGGTTTTGCTTTCAATGTGTGTCAACCCATCGAGCTTTCCGTTGCCGATTTCCAGAGAGTCAAAATCGTTCCATCCGCCGGGGCCGGCATAAGGGGCCCATCGGGCGTTCTTGTTAAAACGCACCATCACCCGGGTCCAGTTGGTCAGATCATGCTGATAACTTTCGATATCGCCATTGGTTCGCCAACCATTGGCGTATTTGGCCCAGAAGGCGGCATATTTGAAACTCAATCGGTTGGAAAGTTCCAGCCATATCGGTCGGCCAGTGCGACTCAGGGCTAGAGCAAAATGGGCCATTTCGGAGCGCGTGTCAACCCGGCCGTAAGGCCAGTCGCCGCCCCCGGGTCCCACGAAATCCAACTTGATATAATCCACTCCCCAGCGAGCGTACAAATTGGCGCAACTTTGCAGATACGCCATAGCGCCCGGGGTGTGGAAATTTAACTTGTAACTTTTTTTAGAAAGCGTACTGCCATGTTTAAATCGTTTATAAACAATTTGCCGGGCGGTGTAATGGGTGCCAAAAACCGGATCATTGGACTGATAAACCGAATTGGGAAGTCCCGGCACCAGATAAATTCCCAGCTTTAATCCGCGTTTGTGCATCCATTTTGCCAGAGGCGCAATGCCGCCCGGAAACTTTTTCAGGTTGGGCTTGGGGCGTCCATAGCGGTCATAGCCCTGCTGCCAGCCGGCGTCAATGTTGATATAGTCGTAACCAAAACGTTTGAGCCGTTTCGCCATCACGCGGGCCTGAGCCTTGACAATTTTCGCATCCACCGCGCCGCGAATTGAACTCCAGCTACTCCAACCCATAAATGGGTGCAGGGCTGGGTTGGCCTTGGTAAACGGCGGCAAATTAGAAGGGGGTGTTAACGGGGCTTCGGGAGCCGCAATCGCGCCGCGCGGCGCAAAAATAAGCGATGACATACACGCCATACTCATGGCGGCCACACAGCCAAAGAATCGCATACGCATGAAATTACTCCACAAGTTTCCATCAAACGGCCCATGTTGCTGCTGCGCGCAGGGCTTTGGGGCCGTTCAAACATGCCGGTCGATGCCCAGCGCAACAACCGGATTAAAGCCAACTCGTGCCGGTTATTGTGGCACGGTGGGCTTCATAGCCTCGTTGGTGTCAAACGGCAGCGCCGGCAGGCCGGCTTTGTTCATCAAGTTCGGTACTGCAATCTGATTCCACGCAAATCGCACCACCGTGGGGTGCGGTACCGACGGAGACTGCACCACAACAGTATGGCCCACAATGGTGGCCTGTGCGGGGACAAATTTTTTGTTTTTGCCGGCAATTTGAAACCAGGTCAGTGGTTTGCCATTACGGGAAACCAAACCATCGCTGGCATAGTTAAAATGAATCACGGCTTTGCCATTGGAAATGGTCATGGATTTATACAGCGGGCCGGCATACACAAAACCCTTTTGGCCGTATGTTTTGGCCAAAGCTAAGAGCGACAGGCGGTAGCCCACATCGCGTTTATCAAATGGGTGGATATCATGCAGCATGCCAATATCCTGGGTGCCGACAATACCGGTGTTGGGAACAGTGCGCACCACATTTTCCTGGGCATTCCAAACCACGGGTTCACCCGTCGTCGGATTGCCGTAATAAAAGGGGGCAATTTCCACGAGATAAAAGGGGAAATTCCCCTGATGCCAGGCTTTGCGCCAGGACTGGATCAGCGTTTTTAAGCGAACATAATACAAATTGTCGTTGACGTTGCTTTCGCCCTGATACCAAATGTTACCCTTTACGGCAAAGGGAACCAAAGGGTTGATCATGCCATTGTAAAGGGAGGTATAGCCTGGGCCGGTTATGAAGTTCCAAGGTTCTGGCGGGGGATTGGGAATATCGTGGCCCGCGTTCAGAGACGCACGAGCTTTGGGTAGCCACGCGCTAATCGCCTTGATAAATGCCGTTTTCTGTGCTTGGTATTGCTTCTCCTGGTTTTTTATCCACAGGTAATCGCCATGCAGTTGGGGCGTATTGCGAACCGCAGACAGCGGTGTCCAGGGTTGAATCTGGGTACCGGGCCAACTGGATTCAACCAGCCCGATGGGAACATGCAGTTTACGAAACAAATCGCGCCCAAAGTAATAGCCGACCGCGGAAAACCAACCGATCGTCTTGGGAGTGCATACCTGCCAGGTCGCCTTGAAGCTGTGCTTCGGGTGAGACGCGGTGACTTGCGGTACATCGACGAAGCGAATTAACGGGTAGTTGGCCTTGGCGACTGCGGCATGGCCGTGGCCGCCGGGTGTCCAGCCATAAAGGTTGTAGGTCATGTTGGATTGCCCGGTACAAAGCCACACGTCGCCCACCAGAACATCTTTAACGCTGCTGGTGCTGCCGCCTGCCTGAACCGTCAAGGTCTGTGACTTGGCATTGGCCGGCATGGAAGGCAGCTTGACCATCCACCGTCCGGCGTTGTTGGCCTGTCCGGAAACGGTATGACCGGCAAAGGATACTTTTACCATTTGGCCGGGTGTGGCCATGCCCCATATCGGATCAGCCATGCCGCGCTGCAGAACCATGTGGTCTGAGAAAATACTGGCAAAGCTCACAGCCGCGCCGGCCCGCAGGCAACCCAGCGAAAGCACAAGCATGGTGCAGAAAAGCATGAGACAGGCGTTTGTTTTTCGGGTAATGAGCATCGGATTATTTCCTTTCAATAAAACATAACTGATCAATCTTCGATTCGGGGCTGGCCGATCTTAAGCATGATCGCGCCGTGGGCCGGAACGTTCATGGCCAGGCCGGCCTTTTGGCCCAGGCTTTTGCGCTTCCATAAGTCGCGCACGGGCTGCCGTCCCCGCAGCACTTTCTGGCCGCGCGGAAGCACCATGTCGAACCATTCCCAGGATGGAACGGTGGCCTTCGCGGGCATTAAACCAAGGTTATACAAAGCCACCGCGACGGTGCCATCCCAAAGCGGGCGTGCCCAAATTTCGATGCCGGTGGTTCGGTCGCGATTAATGCATTGCGCCTGCACGCCGATTTCATCCTGATTTACAGCCAGGACTTCGGTATTGGTCATTAAATCAATAGTGAACTTGTTAAGCTTCTCCAAATCACACCCCAGCAGCAGCGGAGCGGCCAACATGCACCATTGCGTAATATGCGTCTGCTGCTCACCGGGTGTTAATTTACTCCAATGCGACGGCCCATCTTCAAAGCTGCCAAAGCCAACCACCAGCATATCCGGATCGTTCCAGTGGCCCGGTCCGGCAAACGGAAACAGCAGCCGTTCGGATCGAAATCCGTTGTTCACCATGGAGCCCCAGGAGTCGTTGATGTCACCGCTGATACGGTAGCTGTTGCCCCATACCGGCCGGTGGCCGGCCCAGGTCCAGACGTGTCCCATTCCGTATTGGCACAGGCTGAAGAAAATATCCCGATCGACGGCGTCGAGAGCCTGTCGCATCAATTCGTAGGGATATATATATTGCTGCAGGCTGGGGTTTTGCGGGACCTCATTGCCATAGCTGCACCAGTCATATTTAAGATAATCCACACCCCAACTGGCATAGGTTTTCGCGTCCTGGGCCACGTGCCCGAAACTGCCGGTGTGTTGCCCGCAGGTCATTTTCCCTGGCGAAGAATACAGGCCAAAACGCAGTCCTTTGCTATGCACATAATCCGCCAGCTTTTTCATGTCGCCAAATTTTTTCGTTGTGAGTATTTCACCCTGTTCATTACGGCCATTCTGCCAGCCGTCGTCAATATTGATGTAATTAAACCCTTTGGCCGCCAGGCCGCTGCTGATCATGGCATCGGCCGAGCCTTTGGTGCGGCGGGCGCTATTGTCCATGCCATAGGCGTTCCACGAATTCCATCCCATGGGGGGCGTCATGGCCAGTTTGTGTTCGCCGGCGACGAGGCGTAACGTTCGGTGCGCTACGCCCAAGCTGTTTTTCGCGGTCAGACGAACCTTGTACTCCCCGGCGGCGGCAATTTTGCCTGTGATCACGCCGGCTTCCGTCATTGTAAGCCCCGCCGGCAACCCCTCGGCTGTCAAGGTTACAGTACCGTGCCCGGTGTGGGGCACCAAAAACAAAAAGTCGTGTCCGGGCGTGGCACCCACTACTCGCGGCCCATGAAATTCCGGATGCGGCGGGTCGCCACTGGCAATTTCCGGAACCACATCGGCACCTGCGTAGCGTGCCGCGGACTTAGGCAGTTTCGTGGCGTTGGGGATCAGCGTGATCACTGGATCGGCCCAGTCAGCATGGCCAAAGTCCATGCCATTGGGACCGGTTTGAACCAGCAGTGTCATGTAACGGGCACCGCGGAGGTTCGCGCTGATCGGCCGGGCCGCTTCGCCCCCTTTCATCAACGGGGTTTTCGCCACAACTTTATTGTCAGCCAGCACTTCAAATATGACCGCACCCTGATTGCCGGCGCTGGCATCCAGCCCGACCATGGCCGTAAACTTTTCCGCCTGCCGGTGCAGCGCAATTCTAAAGACGCTCTGGGCATGGGTACCAATGCCGCGCTTAAAGTGCGTTCCGCCGATGATCAGTGGGGTATCGACTACGCTGCGGTTTTTGTGCGGCACTCCCCATCCTTGGAGTATATTTGCCAAACTCAGGTCTTCCACGCGCACGATGCGGTTTCCTGGTGCCGCCTGCACCGCCGAGGCCCCCATCGCGCCTGCGGCCGCCACCGCCATCACCTTCATCGCGGTGCGGCGTGATTGCATATTTTTACCAAGGTTATCGTGGTGTTTCATAAAACCGCATCTCCAAAAAAGAGAAAGCACCCGCGCCCCGCGTCCAAAGGCGTTACAACGATTTATACTGGAAGCTATTGCATAACACAAATATTTGCGCACAACCCTGTTCGGGAAACGTTCGCAGCGCGGTGACCAAGCAGGCTGAAAACCTGCATCACAAGGGATGCTCCCTGCTGCCCAGCACGCCGGAACCTCCGCCACTCTCGCCAATCGGGCTGGCCGTGAACGGCCACCATTTTAAACGCCGGTATTGACCGCATAGTCTTACCTATTTTGTCACAACGGGTTCTACGGGGTCTGCAACGTGGCATACCAGCACGCTGGCAATTTTATCCGGAGCAGCAAGCGGCAAATTAATGATTTGCCCTGCCGCTGATGCAGTAACCTGCAGTGCATCATGGGGCGCGGTAAGCATATTGGCTGAAATGATTTTACTGCGCATCGGCACGGTGATGCGATGATCCGCTGGCCAATGGGTTATTTCCAGAAATAACCGGCCGGGCTTCTGCGTGGCGTAGCCAAAGGGCAGTTTTTCCTTAAAGGGGGTGCGATGCGAGCCATAAATGGCCGTCCCGTTGACTTTGAGCCAGCGGCCAATGGCCAGCAGCCGCTCCACTTCAGGCTTCGGTATGACCCCGTTGGCGGTGGGACCGACATTCAGAAGAAAGTTCCCACCGCCGCTGGAGCAGTGAATGAGGTTGGTAATCAGCGTGGCCACCGACTTCCAATCGTGGTCAGTGCGGTTGTAACCCCAGTCGTTGTTGATCGTCATGCAGGTTTCCCAATGGCCGGGCAGCCCCTGCGGCGGAATTTTCTGCTCGGGCGTGGCATAGTCGCCTACCCCATTGCCTACGCGGTCATTGACGATAATCTTGGGATTCAAACTCTTGATATAGTTATAAATATTGAGCGAATCGGCCTTGGTCCATCCCGTAATCCAGCCGCCATCAAACCAGAACAAATTGGTGTGATACTGCCGAACCAGCTCATGAATCTGGCGTCGCATGTACTTGACATACGCGGCATTGCGATCAGGCGGGAGGATAGTTGGATCGTACGTGGGAGCCGTCGGGCTGGGGTGGGCCGCATGCTGGTCGCGGGAATGCCAGTCCATTACAGAATAATAGGTGCAGAATCGCATACCATATTTTTTGCAAGCAGCCGCCAATGCGGCGGTTGGATCTTTATGCCATGGCGTTGCATCCACGACATTATATTTGGTCGCGTTGGTCTTAAACATGCAAAAGCCGTCATGGTGTTTGGTGGTAAATACCACGTAGCCGGCACCGGCCTTTTTGAAAACCGAAACCCACTTGTTGGGGTGAAAATCCTTCGGATCAAATTGTTTGGCATATCGCGCATAGACTTTGCGCGGAATATGGGCGTTATTCATGTACCATTCGCCTTGGGCCGGTATGGCGTAAAGCCCCCAGTGAATAAAAATGCCGAACCGATCGTGGGTCCACCAATTTGCGGGCATAGCGCCGGCCGCTGCCGATCGGTTCACACCCGTTGCCATCAAAAATAATAGCAGCAACCCCACCAGCGCTATTGAGCCACGGCGATACCGCATAGACGTTTGCGTTAAATGCATTTGTGATTCCTTAAAATGAATCCCCAGATCCTAACAGGTACAATATTTTACCTAGTCCTATTTGTGGTGTCAAACCGCCATCGCGATCATTCCGCTCGCCCCCTATCACCCGATCTTGAGCCGGTTGCGTTGTAAGGATTCCAGAGAGGCATGATATTGACAGGTGTTTATATATCCATTTGTTTGTTGACAAATTTCCGCCTTTTTCAGCCCTATTGGTCCGTGGAAAGGCCAATATC
>JAJZKY010000461.1 GCA_021803885.1 Planctomycetota bacterium | reverse complement strand
CCGAGGCCGCGGATCATGTACTCTGCGCCACTTTGGTCGAGCACTCGTCCGCCGACCTCATTGGTGCTCTGCTTGACTTTATCGATCACGGTAGATAAAGGAATGCCGTAAGCGAGCAACTTGTTGGGATCGAGTTGCACTTGATACTGACGCACATAGCCGCCAATGGTCGCCACCTCAGATACTCCAGGCACCGTCTCCAACTCATAGCGCAAATGCCAGTCCTGCAAAGTGCGCAAGTCCGCCAAGCTCAGGTTGTGACTTTTATCGACAATCGCGTACTCATAAACCCAGCCTGCGCCGGTCGCGTCCGGGCCAATCACCGGATGAACGTTGGCGGGAAGCTGGCCGCTGATCTGCTCCAGGTATTCGATCACGCGGGAACGCGCCCAGTAGAGGTCAGTACCATCCTGAAAGACTACATAGACATAGGAGTCGCCGAACATGGTTTGCGCGCGAACTGCTTTCACATGCGGTGCAGCGAGAAAACTGGTGACGATGGGATAGGTGACCTGATCTTCGATGACATCCGGTGGTTCACCCGCCCAGCTCGTATGAACAATCACCTCGACATCCGAGATGTCCGGCAATGCATCGATGGGAACATGTTTCAGCGACCAGATACCGGCCAGTGTCAGGAACAGCACCGCAGTAAAGACGAGGAAGCGGTTGCGGGCGCAGAGTTCAATGATTTTGGAGAGCATGGTTACATGCCTCCTTCAGCGTTCAGGTGGAGCAGCTTGGTCGCAAGCATTTTCCCGTTTTGCTGCACGGTAATGGTGGTCTGCCAACTGCCGCCGGAGCCGAGATTGCCTTGGCCTTCATACAAACCATTGCCTTTGTCGCTCAGTGTGACGGTCGTCTTCATCGCGGACATGCCCATTGCAGGCATCGCGGGCATATAGAACGTCACTGCTACCTGCGCGCCGCTGATTGGCGCTCCCGAAGCATTCGCGAGTTGGACGCGGAATGTATTGCCGCCTTTATGAGGTGGGTTGGGATCGGTGGTGAAATCGATTTTGGCTTGCGCGCCCGGTACGGAGTTGTTACTTCCCGCGCCGGGAGGAGGAGGAGCAAAGGAACCCGCTGCGGCCTGGAGCTGGCTCTCCGAATCGATCAGGAAGTTTGCCGAAGTGACAATCTTCTGGTGGACTTTGAGTCCTTTCAGCACCACATATTCATCCCCTGCGCGTGGACCAAGGACAATTTCCTTCGGATCGAGGTTGCCATCTCCCTGATCGAGAAAAACCAACTGGTGCGTCCCTGTTTGGAAGACTGCGGATGCCGGAACCGTGAGCAGCCGTCCCAGCGGTGCTTTCAGATCGACATTCACAAACATGCCGGGTTTCAGCTTCAGACCGCGATTGGCAATTACTAAGCGAACGCGCACGGTCCGCGTTGCCAGATCGACCTGCGGCAGGATGGTATCGATACGGCCATAGAAAGTGCGTCCCGGATACGAATCGACAGTGATGGAGGCAGCATCTCCTGGTTTTAGCCGTCCCACGTCATCCTGAAACACTTGTGCGTACACCCAGACGCTGGACAGGTCGGCTACTGTATAGAGGCGGGTGGCCGGTTCCACATACATATTGGGCAGCGCGTTATATTCCGTGATGTAACCGGAGACTGGTGAGTTGATGGTGAGGTCTACAATGGGCTTGCCGGTCTCTTTGAGCCTCGCCAGCTCACTTTGAGGGACTTCCCACTGTTGCAGGCGTTGTTCCGCCGCCGCAGAAAGTTCAGCCGCTCCAGATGCGACTCCATCCACCGTGCTCGTACTTAAAGCCTTTTGGTTCTGCCGCGCCAGCAGATACTCCTGCTGCGTCGCCACCAGATCGGGACTATAGACGGTGAAAAGCGGCTCACCTTTGCGCACATACAAATACGTCGCATTGGCGTAGACCTTGCGTATGTACCCCGGAAAGCGTACTTGCACATACGCGAGCAGGCGCTCGTCGATATCGACATTCCCGGTGGCCCGGACATCGTTATCGAGATGCTTATACTCCACCGTGCCGACCTGGACTCCAATGCTCTGCATCCGTTGCGGCGTGATTTGTACCGGGGTCAACGGCGTTTGCATCGGTGTTTGCGTGGAAGGTCCGGTCTGAGATCCGCCTACGGCAGCCGTGTTCGCTGGCTGGAGCGCGGAAGTCGGTGCCGGGCCTTCCGCCACCGGCTGCTCATCCGAAGACCCGGATGACTTCATGGATGAGCTTGTCTTTGCAGGCGGTGCAGCTTTGCGAGAGCGGTAGAAGAGGAATCCGGCAATCGCGACGACAATAATGCCAATCCATACGAGAGAAGTCCGTACAACATATTTGTTCATCGCAGTGTCGCTCCAGTCAGGGTTTCAAGATGGGCTAAAGTGGTTTCATGATCTGCCAGCACCTGCGCTGCATCGAGTTTCATGTCCAGCACATTCACGAAGTAGAGGAGCACGTGCGTGAATACGTCGCGATCGCTGGCATAGGCATTCAGCGTCGAGCGGTAAGCGGCGTCCGATTGCGGAATCAATCCTTCCCCGTATTCCTTCAAAAGCTCCTCATCGTTCGTCACCGTCACGTAGCCCTGCTTCACTTGGGCAAGCTGTTGCTGCAGATGTGCATCGAGCGTCTCCTTCGATTGCGCGAGATTTTCCGCCGCTTCGGCGACCTCGGCCTTGACCCGCGCTCTGCGCGGCAATCGGACATTTAGCGTGAACATGTAATAGTCGGGATACTTGCGGTCGTTCTGTTCGTACAAGTACGCGAGTCCGAAGTCCGGTTTGCCTTCTCGTTTGGCGGAGGCTAGCGCTGCGTTCTGTTTATTAATCGAACTGGCGTCCACCTGAATCTGTGGATTGCTCTTTTTTACTAGCTCCAGCAAATCGGCTGGGGAGCGCTGAAGTGGATTCTCTTTGAGGGGTTCAGCCACAATGTCCAATGAACTTTGATCTCGATGCAGCAGCGCTTTCAGGTCCGCTTCGGTGTCGCCCCTCTGCTCGTTATTAGAGGTAATTTCCCGCACGATCTTGGTGCGCTCCACCTGGGCCTGCAAAACATCGGCCTGCAAGCCCTGACCGACCTGATAGTGCGCGGTTGCGTCCTGGATGAGCTGGTCAAGAACGCGTTCGTTCTCGCGCAGGATGCCGAGCGCCTCTTCGAGATATGCCAGATGGATGTAGTCAACCTTAACTGCATCGGCGACACTGGCTGTGGTCGCTCCAAGTTCCATATCCATCACGTCTGCTTGCCGCTTCGCCACTTCGCCGCGCAAATGCAGCTTGCCCGGGTACGGCAGCTCCTGGGATGCGCCGAGACCGATATAGGCAAAATTGCTGGTGGTATATCCAGCAAATGGCTTCGGGCTGCCGACGCTGAACCCTTGGTAGGTGAAGGTCGGGTCTGGCAGCGTGCTGACCTGGCGCGGGACTTGCTTTGCCGCCTGCCAGGCATAATCTGCCGCTGTTATCTGCGAGTTGTTCTGGTTCGCTTCGGTTAACAGTTCCGATAGCGGGGTTGGCGGACTGGGCGGATTTTCTTGCCCGAATGCGGCAAGAGCAGTCGCCAGTGCGAGGGTCGTGGTCAGGAATCGAACCACATTCATAGGCAATCTCCAATCTTGAAAACCGAAATGCGCCAATCTCTCCAACTCCTGAGCGTGACATAGTGGTAAAAGACCCATGAGGCATCATGGTTGCAAGCGCTCAATGTCCGTGTCCGAAAAAACCTACCCATAAGACCTCCCCTACTGCTGTCATCTTCTCCAGTTCAGCTTCGCGGCTTGCATCCACGCTTCGTAAAGCGAGTCCATACGTGCCTTCTGAACTCCCGTTTCTTAGTTCATGCTCTTGGCAGCCCCTCTATACATCTCGCCCAAGATTCGTGGAGTGTTAGACATTACGAAACGATCAATAGCAACGATGTGCAATCCGGAGCCAGAAATCAGATGGTCGATTTGGCGATTCATCCGGCAGCCAGCGCCGACGACCCGCACTAACGGAGCCAATAGCTCTTGTTGCCTCGCAACGTGTGGGTCCGCACTGTGTCCGTGCTCCAGGAACAAGTACGAACCCGTCGGCTTTAGAACTCGGCCAATCTCTTGCACTGCAGATTCAACATCGTCAATTGAACACAGTGTGAAGGTCGTTACGACGGTGTCGAAGGAGTTGTCCCCAAAGGGAAGCTGACGACTTGCATCCTGATAAATCGGTGTGATCGGAACGGGCGCCGCTGCTATTCGGTCCAGAACCTTACGAGGCTGCATACGCTCGCAGTCAACTGCAATGACACGACTGACACTCTTCGGATAGAGGAGGAAATTCTTGCCTGTACCGAAGCCGATTTCCAGCACTTCACCTCCGGCTGAGGCCAGCGCCAGACGACGTTGCTCCTCGGTATCCGGCCCTGCCGAACACCACTCTACGATGTGCGGAAAAACGTAACGAGAATAGAACCCCATCTCGATTGCCATCCTCTCTTGTGCGACATATTTCTCGTTATCATTGTTGCGGAGGCGTGTTCTGCTCTTTTTCCTGATTGTCCTGGTCTGAGATCATCCCGCTCATACCTTGCATGTTCTGCATCATGTTCGTCTTGCCCATGCATTTCTTCATGTGTTCGTTCATTGGACTGAGGGCCTTTTCAGCTTCATCGAGCGCTGCCCGCATCTTCGCCGCATCATTGGATTGCTTAGCCGCTTCGATATCTTTCTCGGTTTATTCATATCTCTCCTTACTGCCGTTAGTCTTGGAATTGAATTGTCTTCCAGCCGCCCTGGAT
>JAJZKY010000460.1 GCA_021803885.1 Planctomycetota bacterium | reverse complement strand
AGGCATTCCCGATTGGCAAGGGGGGGGCCAGCTTTGCGGTGATGCTGGCATTTGGACTTTTGGCAATTTCTAGTCATCTCCCGGACCAGCGCATCATTTTTCTTGCGGTGGCAGCGTTCGCCGTGTTCTGGTTTACCCGACGCCAACATCGGGCGACAGTGCCGTTTGTGGATGCTGGGCCGTTGGCCAATCGAGCGGGAATTTTTCTCATGATAGGGGCCGCGTTGATTGGGCTAGACATGTCGTCAGCCGTTTTCGTTCCGGCTTTTGCGCAGCAAGCCTTCAAATTAGGGGCGTTGGCTTCAGGGTTCGCGCTCATGCCAGCGGCATTTTCGGGTGCAGTATTGGCTGGGGTGGGGGGAGTGATGGTGGACCGAATCGGAGCGCGGCGAGTGTTGGTTATGGGCTTGACCGCCGCGGCCGCAGGTGGTGTCCTTTTGGCCTGGAGTCCTCTAGTGTGGACCCGGTTTATCATTGCCATGGTGCTCTTGGGGATCGGTACCGCGTTTACCATGGGCGCTCCGCTCAATCGCATTGGACTCTCGCTCTACCGCCAAGATCAATCCGCAGAAGCATTATCGTTGATGGCGGTTTTTCGATCGGTGGGGATGGCCGCGGGGCCGATTTTGCTGACCCTGGCCGAGGCGTCGCGCGGCTTTTCAGGAATGTATGCCGAGGTGGCGGTTGCGTCCGTGGTGGGCATGATTGCTTTTCTGTTCGTCCCCGGGCATGGGCGCACTGTGGATGACATCGTGTCGCCTTCTGGGGGCTAGCATGTGCGTACGATACAGCAGCGGGGATCTCGATCTATACTAGGAAGAGCCCACCGGCGAGGTCAGGGTTAGGAGTAAAGGATGTGGTGAGGGAGTGCAGCTAGCGGCGAGACAGAGAACGGGTATCGGCGGCGGGCCGATCAGTATGATGAGGGACTTGGTGGCACTAACCAAGCCCAGAATTATGGTGTTGCTATTATTTACCGGATTCAGTGCCATGGTTGTGGCCCTGGGCCATGTGCCGTCGTGGTCGATGACCGTGTTGACGTTGGTCGGACTGGGATGTTCGACGGGCGGCGCTGCCGCCTTGAATATGTGGTATGACCGGGATATTGATCAGCTGATGGGCAGAACACAAAGCCGTCCTATTCCTGCGGGGCGAATTTCGGAACGGACCGCGCTGGTCTTGGGGTTGGGTTTGGAGGCTTTGGCCTTAGTGATTTTGGGCTTTGGGGTGAATGGCTTAACTGCTTTGCTCGCCTTTGGCGGTTTCTTCTACTACGTGGTGATTTACACCATGTGGTTGAAGCGCAGGACGCCGCAGAATATTGTGATTGGCGGAGGCGCCGGTGCCTTTCCACCGTTGGTGGGCTGGGCCGCGGCGACAGGGCATTTGGCCTGGCCGGCGGTTTTGATGTTTTTAGTGATTTTCCTATGGACCCCACCGCACTTTTGGTCCTTGGCGCTTTATAAAAATGAAGACTATATTAAAGCCAACATTCCCATGATGCCGGTCGTTCAAGGAGAGCGCTCGACCAAGTGGCAAAGCTTAATCTATGGGGTGTTGCTGTTAGCGAGTTCCATCCTGTTGTATGAGACTCATGTCGTCGGTCGCGTCTATTTGGTGGCGGCTTTAGTGCTTGGACTAGGGTTTTTGGTGATTTTAGCGAGATTATTGCGAGAACAGGCCCCCCAATTAGAGTGGGCAAAGCGGTCTTTTCGCTATTCCCTCCTCTACCTTTTAGGAATCTTTGGGTTCATGCTGGCCAACGTCCGTTAACGATGACCGCCGAAAGATCCGGCGCACAGGGTCCCAGAATTGGTCGGCTAGCCGTTCTTTGAGAGGAATAATGGCGTTTCCGGTAATCTCAATCCCTTCGGGGCACACTTCCGAGCAACAGTGGGTGACGTTGCACCAGCCCAACCCGGCGTCGTTTCTGACAAAAGGAATGCGGTTTTCGGTATCCATGGGGTGCATTTCCAATTCGGCCAACTTGGCCATGAATCGCGGCCCCATATAGGCGTCCTTTGCGTCGTGGTCGCGAATGACGTGACAAATGTCTTGGCACAAGAAACACTCGATGCACCGTCTGAACTCTTGAATTCTTGCCACGTCGCGCTGATCTAGGGTGAATGGGGCAGGATGGGCGGGATGAAAAGGAGGGATGCGTTTGGCCATCCGATAGTTCCATGAGACGTCGGTGACGAGATCGCGGATAATGGGAAAAGTCTTCATGGGTCGCACATGCACAGGCGTGTCGGTCGCCAAATAGTCGTCGAGCCGGGTCTTACACAGCAAACGAGGATGGCCGTTGATTTCGGCGCTGCAAGAACCACAGTGCGCCGCCTTGCAGTTCCAGCGCACGGCGAGGTCTGGCGCATCATTCGCTTGGATATAGTGAATAGCGTCCAAAATGACCATCCCAGGACTGATTTCGACCAAATAGGGGCGTTCTTCGCCTCCGCTGGCGTCGCCGCGATAAATGTAGATGGTAGTGGTGTCCGTGGCCATGAGTATCCCTCCGTGTAAGCTGTGAAACTTTCATTGACCGATGCCGTCCAGGATCGTCCGCGATCTGGCCCGGAGTTCCCGGGCCGTCGTCGAGCACCGTGAGATCGCAGGCCTCCCTTTAGACCGGAGCTTAGGGTGGTGTTCCGCCTCTCTGAACATTTGGCCCATGGTCGCGCGGGAAGCGTCGTCATGCCCGTATCCGGGGCAAAATGCTAGAAGGATTAGAAAAACTTGACATCATGAATGACGCCGCTTAACAGCAGCCGGATATAGAGGTCGGTTCCCCAAACCATGAACATTGAGGTCCAGGCGAAGAGGCCATGGCGTTGGTTTAGGGTGGAGATCGTACGCCACCAACGATATCTCGAACGTCCCCCGGATTGGCAGCTGAAGCAGTCGATGTTGCCACCGACCAAATGGCGGAAAGCGTGGCAGGAAAATGTATAGAAAGACAATAAAATAGCGTCTAATAGCAAAATCAGGGAACCGAGGCCGACCTCAAGGTGGCCTTGATACCAAAATCCATCGACCGCGTCCTTCCATAAAAAGACCACGACGACCAAGGCGAGATAAAGAAAGAAGCGGTGAAGATTGTTCCAAGATAATGGCGCTCGGGTTTCCCCTTGGTACCGTTTGGACCGGTCGTGAATGCCACACGCTGCCGGATCACGAAAAAATCCTCGATAGTATTCGCGCCGATAGTAATAGCAACTAGCACGAAAGCCCAGCGGGATCCAAGCTACCAACACCGCGGGCAAAAAGGGCACTCCGAGCCATAGACCGACATCGGGCGAAAAATAGGGCGAGAGATAGTTTTGATAACGCCCCACATTGTGAGTCAAGACCTCCCAGGCGGAATAGAGAACAAAGAGACTAAACACCACCAAGGTCAGATTAGGGGCGAGCCACCAGGCGGTCTCGCTTTTTGGCTTAAGTTGAGATTTTTCTCTGGATGGGGATTGGGCCACCGACAAGATCTCCTCCGGGACCCCGCGATTGCCTTTCGGCGGACCCCGTCCTAGGGTATCCCTGAGGGATCCGCCTCATACGGAGTCGACTCAGATGAATGCCCGAGTCTCAGATCTTTGGCCATCGACGCCTCGGCCAAGTGTTTTCGGTAGGCTACCAGCTTATCGAAGAGCGCTTCATCCCCAAGGGAAATAATGGATATGGCTAAGAGCGCGGCATTCCCGGCACCACCGATGGCGACCGTGGCTACGGGCACGCCGCTTGGCATCTGCACGATCGAGAGCAGGGAGTCGAGTCCCTGAAGGTGGCGGCTGGGAATGGGGACCCCGATGACAGGAATGGGGGTATGGGCGGCGATCATTCCAGGCAGGTGGGCGGCGCCGCCAGCAGCGGCAATGATTACCGCAATGCCTCGGCTGTGAGCGGTGTCGGCGTAATCCGCCATCCATTGAGGAGTACGGTGAGCAGAGACCACCCGAACTTCGTAGGCAACCGCAAACTCGCGCAAAACTCCTTCTGCAGCTTGCATGATCTCCCAATCCGAATCACTGCCCATGATGATGCTGACTCGTTGATCTGGCATAACACCACTCCCTTTTCGGCCAATTTTTTGGCCAGGACTTAGAATCGGAGAGCTCGGCGGGCCTTCCAGGCTTGGCCCTGGGCTTGTTCTACGCTGTCCGCCAGCGCAGTGATGTGACCCATTTTGCGCATCGGCCGAACAGCATCCTTGCCATACCAGTGCACGTGAACCCCGGGGATGGCCAAAGCCGGGGCGAGGTCGAGCGGCGTGATGGTGGTCTCGGATTGACCTAGAATATTGACCATGACGGCTGCCGACGAGGCCATCTCCGAGGAGCCCAAAGGCAGGTCAAAAACCGCGCGGACATGGTTCTCAAACTGCGACGTATGGCTAGCCTCAATGCTAAAGTGGCCCGAATTATGGGGGCGGGGGGCGATTTCGTTGATCATGATGCTATCATCGGCGGCCAAGAACATCTCCACCGCCAGCGTGCCCACTAAATTTAATGCCTGGGCGGCAGCTTCAGCCAGCGTCTTGGCTCGAGCGGCAAGGGTTGGGTTGATGGGAGCGGGAGCCAAGACCTCTTCACAGACAAATTGAGGTTGTCGGGTCTCAACCACGGGATAGGACACTAAGCTTCCATCTTGGCGGCGGGTGACAATCACCGAAAGCTCGCGGATAAAGGGAATTGACCGTTCGGCGAAAAGTAAATCCGGCGGCGGCGACAGACGCCTAAACAGCGCTTCCACTTCCGTTTGCCCTTCGACCTG
>JAJZKY010000459.1 GCA_021803885.1 Planctomycetota bacterium | reverse complement strand
CACCACCACCACAACCACCACCACTCGCACGCCCGCAACATTGACATCCCATCCATTGATCACCTGGCCCTCAGGCCTGTTGACCACCAAACCTTGCTCGTTCGCTCCGCGATCCACGACTTCCATTTCGCTGAACCGGATGCGTTCTTCGTAGCCAGACGCCGTAGGAATGCCGGACACCATCATCAACTCCACCAGCTTGTTGGCTTTCATCGCCAGCTTGGCCCGCTTCGTCTGCTCCAATCTGTCTTCGGAGGAGGAGATGTGTTTCTTGGCGAAGCTTTCGAGGAAGACTTGGAGCTTGTCCTGCCAGAAGTCTTTCTCTTTTGCTTGGTTGAGGAAGGGGAAGTTGCGGACGTGGTGGACGAAGATGTAGCGCAGTAATGGCAGCTCACTGTCTTCGGGCGGGACCTCGCCCGCGTCGCTCCGGAAGGGGGCGCCGAAGCGCTGGAGGGCTGTTGGATGGGACAATTCGCTGATCTCCCAGTTCGTCTGATGGGCTATTAGTTCGCGCTTAAGGTAGTGCTCTTGCTTGCCCGTCAGTACTGAGCCTGGTGGAGGCACGGACAAGATGGAGGACATGGTCGAGGGCTGGTTGCGTTGCAGCTGGAAGCGGGATGCATCTTCCTGAGCCTGCTCCATGGGGCTGGAAGGCGCATCGACATATACCTGCGACTCGAGCGTGTCGCTGCGCTTGATGCCGCCGTTGGGTACGTGCGGGCTGGGGACGGGGTGGGTGGAGGTCTTGGCGGGGGTGAGCTGGACCGGGTAGCCGTTGGTCTTGCTGCTGCTGCTGCTGCTGTTGCCGCCGTCGCGGGAACGGGTGTTGATGGGTGAGGAGGACATTGGGGGCGGGGTGTAGCGGTGGTGGTGGTTGTGGTGGTGGTGAGGAGGGGGTGGAGGGGGCGGAGGGCTAGCGAGTGACTGTTGTTCTTCCTTCACATCTATGCGGACATGGTCGTTCTTGTTGTTGTTGATGTTGTCTCCTATCTTCTACTGCCTGTGACCGGAATGGCGGAGGCTGTGGGCGAGGCTGAACCGGTGATGAGGTGCAGCGCAATGGCTGTCCGCATGTCCTGTTGCGCTCCAAGACGCCTTAGATGTTTCTCATCTGCTCGATGTACAAATACGTCACCGCCGTATGAGAGCTGGGGGCGGGACCACGCGTTCGGCCAAGATCGAGCCTCTAGTTCTATTTCGAGCCCTCTGCGCTTGCCTTTGTCCAAGACACTTTCCACACTCCGAACGGCAGGCGCGTCCCAATCGTGCCCTTCGACTTGGTATGCGCCATTTGATGCCCGCCATAGATGATCGACGACGCATCGCATCCGGACCACGCGGGGGCTCAGCCTTGCGGCTGTAGTCGGTACGACCACACGGATAACTTGGCGATTTCGCCGTGCCAACTCTACCTCGTACGTGCTCCACGCTTAGGACTTGAGACAGAAAGATCTCCCTGGCCAGATGCCACCCCGAAGCCGAACCGACTCGAGCTCGCTGGCGCTGTCCAAGTAGCCGGCCTATCGCTCGGCGGCAAAGGCCAAGTAGAACCCTGCCTCTCTCTCTCTCTCTCTTCCTCTGCCTCATCTCCTTTCTTGTTACATTCCTTGACTGCATCTTCCAAAAAGCCGAATCCCAGACGCCTAAGGTTACAGCGGGAATTTTACATGCAACAATGGCGACCATGTCCCAAGCCGAAGGCCTCCGAGCCGCGCATGCATATATCAACTCCCGCCTCGCCAATGGCCCTCAAAGCTCCTCGATCGACGGCTCCGTGCCTTTCATCATCCCCACCATTGACATCTCCTCTACCTTCGACGGAAGTCTAGATGACCGCAGGGAAGTCGCCGCTCAGGTTCGTCAGGCATGCACCACCTCGGGCTTCGTCCACGTCACAGGCCACGGCATCACTGAAGGAACCTATCAAGCGGTATTGCAACTTGCCAAGAGATCCGTGAAGGCGTCTGAGCAGAGAGCAGAAGGAGGAGTTGCACGTGCGCCATTCCAAGTACTTCAGAGGGTGGGAAGCGGCTGAGTGTACGCCACCCCCAATCTGCTACTACGCTGGCGATCGGCATCTAAATCGCCGGGGCCACTGACTCTTGCTCGCAGACAGCTCTGTCAACGCAAGCGACTGGAGCTCTGAAAGCGCTGCCCCAGAGACCAAGGAAGGCTTCAACTGGGGCTACGAACCCAGCCTCGATCCTCCATCTCCTCAGCGACGGGAGCTACCGCGGACTAGACGGCAGTACCGACAACGGAAACATCTGGCCCACAGAGACCGATCTTCCAGATTGTCATTCCACAATCGCGAATTACTATTCATTCACCCTACAACTAGCCAAACGCCTCTTCCGCCTCTGCGCCGTCAAAGTATCCCCCAATCAGGGCGGGAGGGTATGTGTTGGAGAGATCGAGGACTACTGCTAACGAGCCTTGCCGACATGGTCATAGCCATAGCAAAGCAACGCCCGTGCGAATGATCCGGCCACGGGCAAGTCCTCCACAAGGAACGGGAATTTCTGCAATATTTGGCTATGAGGGAGATCGGCGAAGCGGGCTGTCTTTGCGTCTTTGCGTTGGCGCTATCGGGATCAGGACGCTCATCCGCGCCAAATGGCTCAACAGGCTGCCAGATGAAGAGTTGCGCTCGATTGTGGGTCCGCATCTCCTGTCCCCGCCGCCCAGCATGCTTTACGATCGCATGCGGTAGAAATAAAGAGAGAGTAGCATGATGCTGACAACAATCTGCCATGAAACTAGCAAGGAGGCGGTGGTTACAAAGGCCGCTGGGCCACTTACCACAGGCTCGAAATATGCTCTTGCGGCGGACTGCGGCTTCCCGAGGTCAGGCCTCTAATATCGGCTCCCGGTCACGGTCATGACGATGTATGCGCCTGTTTTGACTTGTCGACGTAGATGAGCGAGGTCTCGCTCTTGCCTAGCCCAGGCAAAGCTCCATCTACGCACTCTCGACGAAAGCAATGTCTCGAAAAGGACTCGAAGTAAGGGACCAGAAAGAGGTCGCTGATGGCCGGTGGAGCCAGTGAAATGAGCGCCTCATGAGTAGATTAAGTTGCCGCGAGGCGTTTCCAATCAAGAAAGGCCTATGTCTGTCTAGTCTAATAGCAGCCCAGTGTATTTGAAGCGATCGTCAAGGCGAAGAGGGAAGAAAAGGTAAGGCAAGCGGTCGCAAGATCTCGTGTGCGTATCCAAAGCGGGAGACGGAGATCAAGGGAACCGCGCTCGGGTAAGATGGATGTGTATGCAAGTTCCTTACCTCCTTGCTTGTGGGGAGGACAATCTGGGAAAGTCCGTGGCGTGTGAGACGCGCGCAGGTCGGAGGTCGGTCAGCCTGTCACGGTTGATTATAAGGTCGCATAGTCCGACGCAGGATAGCCGCAAGAACTCCGCACCTGCACTCTCTCGACTACGGCCCACCGTCCGCATCGAGAACTTGCTCGATTTTGCCAGGCATCTCATCATGCCTCCAAGCAGACAGTGGGTCTAAAAGACAACGAGCTCGGTTAGCCATGAATGCCGGTAAGGGTGAAATGGGCCGGAACGCGCCGGCACTCTGTTGCAGCCGCATCCTGATATCCGCGGGAGGTCGGTATGCAGGAGGTCGAAGAGATGATTGCCCGCCTCACACAAACGATCCACGCATGTGTTGGAGAGCATCGCGGGGTGATGTCCAAACAATATTTGGTTTGCTGCCGCCGCGAAAGATGCAGCCAAGGTAGACAAGCCGCACTGCGGGCGCGCGCGTGCGAGGATGCCCCTCCACATGACTTGCTTTCACGGGCGTGAGAGAACGCAGTCGTGAGGAGAGTTGCACCTTCTCCAGGTCGAGCAGCAACACAGCAATGCCGCACTTCGCCCGCCTCTCCCCTTTCCTTTCACCATGAGCGCGTCGGTCAGAGGCCACAGTCGTCATGATACCGCACTGATTCACGGCCTGTCTGCCGGCGACGTGGAGAAACTGTCAGAAACATGCATTGAAGCGAAGAGCCGGGCTTACTGTGGGCGGTCATCAACCATCGTTTCCCGATGCATATTGACGAGAACTGTAGGCCCATACTCACATTTCCGAGTTGGCTGCTCCGTTCTACTCAGCAACGGCACGCTCGTCCAAGGGGCAAATGTCGAGAACGCGGCCTACCCTGTCGGAACCTGCGCCGAACGGGTCACAGTGGCGACCGCTGTCGTCCAGGTGTGTTGAAGCACTTGGCGAGTAGCTACGGCGTAGACTGACTCTGGCCTTCGGCAGGGCGCCAGGAAGGGCGACATCCGTGCCGTGGCTGTCGCGACAGACATCAGCCCTCCGGCCAGCCCGTGCGGGATGTGCCGGCAGTTCTTGAGGGAGTTCTGTGAGGTATGAGTGCTGCCCATGGACAGGTCCGAGCCTTGATTGACATGTCTCAGCTGAGTATGCCCATCCTGATGTACGACAGAGACGGTAAGTCTACGGTCATGACACTCGAGCAACTCCTGCCGATGTCGTTCGGACCCGAGAAGCTCTGGACGACGGATGAGGTGCAGAGTGGTCTCGCGCAGCAGGAGTCTTCGGGAGGGCCAGCATGAGAGCCATGCAGAGTCAGCCACTACTGAACATACATAGAGACCATCCGAGAAACCAAAGGCACGATCACGTGCCGCTCGCTTGAGATACGTCACGCCCGACTTTCCATCTCCGCTTGCCGTCCTTAAGACATCCTTTCGCATTTGTGCCGACCATTAAGATACTCACGCAGAGCAGCATACCAGCCCTTCAC
>JAJZKY010000458.1 GCA_021803885.1 Planctomycetota bacterium | reverse complement strand
ACCAAGCCGTTTGGATTCCAGCCGTTTCAGCTAAAAGAGTTCCCATTCCGATAACGAGTGTGAAAAGTTTTTCCTATTCGCCCTTCATCAGGGCAAAACCGTCGCCGGAACGGAAAATGAGCACGATATCGTCAAAACGGCAACCGCCTCCGGTCGCCTGATTGGGCAGCTCGGAAGGCAGTTGCTGTACGTTGCGGGTGCAACACGTCGATCTTTCTGTCAATACTTGCGTTACTAACAGCGAATAATCTTCTTCTGCAGCTCAGCGTCCACGATACGACGAGTCGCATTGCGCGTATCGACCACCAATTGCGCCTCACGTGCAATCTGCTCGTAGTCGTAGTCGGAGTGGTCGGTAGCGATCAGTACGCAATCGTAGTCCCGAATCGTATCCAGGGGAACAGAGGTCATGTTGAGAGCATAATGGCGCCCATGACCCACTGTGGGAAAGTAAGGGTCGTTGTACTCGACCAGCGCGCCGCGGCGGCGCAGTTGTTCGATCAATGTCAACGACGGCGACTCGCGCAGATCGTCGATGTCCTTCTTGTACGACAGCCCCAGAACCAGAATGCGGCTGCCCTTCAGCGGCTTGCTGCGATCGTTCAACGCGGCCATCACTGACTCAACCACATGGTAGGGCATGGAAGTGTTCACTTCGCCCGCCAGTTCAATGAAGCGAGTGCTGAAGTCCAGTTCTTTCGCCTTCCACGAAAGATAGAAAGGATCGATGGGAATGCAGTGTCCGCCCAGGCCGGGGCCGGGATAAAACGGCTGGAATCCAAACGGCTTGGTGGCGGCGGCATCGATAATCTCCCAGATATCCAGCCCCATCCGCAGGCACAGCAGTTTCAGTTCGTTCACCAGGGCGATATTCACGCACCGGTAGATGTTTTCCAGCAGCTTCGTCATCTCCGCCGCTGCCGGGCTCGAGACGCGAATGATGCGATGGAAGATGCTGCCGTAAAACGCCGCCGCCAGGTCACCGGACTCCTTCGTCGATGCCCCGACGACCTTGGGGATGTCGCTGCGTTCCACGGTCACGTTGCCCGGGTCCTCGCGCTCTGGAGAATATGCCACATAGAAACACTTTGCCGGGTCCAGCCCCTCCCGGTAGCAGCGGAGTCCCTCTGGATTGTTCGCTTCCAGCAGCGGGATCAGGATCTCTTCCGTTGTGCCCGGATACGTCGTGCTTTCCAGAATGACCAGTTGCCCGGCGCGAAGATGGGGAGATAGCGAGCGGGCGGTATCTTCGATAAAGCGAAGATCCGGCCCCTGATGCTCATCGAGCGGCGTCGGCACGCAAATGATGATTGCCTGCATCTTGCTGACGTCCGCGTATTCGGCGCTTGCTTTAAACCCCGACTCGCGTAACTGCGCAATCTCTTCCGGCAGAATGCGCTGGATATACGAAGAACCCGCGTTCAGCTTGTTCACCTTGCTGCGGTCCACATCGAATCCGGTGACCGGAAAACCGGCGCGGGCGAACAGCATCGCCAGCGGCAAGCCAACGTATCCCAGCCCGACCACGCCGACCTGGCCCGAGCGATCCTGGATGGTCCGCATCGGCGAATCCGTACTGGACTCGGCAGTCGCCGCGCCTGTCTCCGCCGTGGCCGCGCCCACAGATCCAATGGTTCGGGATGCAGTCGCATCCTTCGTTTTGTCGTAATGTTCCATGCCGGTCGTTTCTCCTTCAATCGTCCTGCGGTTAACTTCCCTTTGCTTGTAGCAAGTCGCCGTAAATCTCTTCCATTCGCTGCTCGGCACGCGCCAGACTGAAGCATTCCACGCGCCGTCGTGCCGCATGGCCCATTTGCTGCCGCAACGCCGGCGCTTGCAGGCGAAGAATCGCTTCGGCCAACGCTGCCGGATCGTCGGGCGGCACTAGAATTCCGGTATCCTCCAATGCCTCGCGATTGCCACCTACATCCGTCGCCACCGACGGCAGTCCGCTGGCCATATACTCCAGCAGCGAGTTGGAAAATCCCTCCGCCAGAGAGCTAAGCACGCCAATGTCCATTGCCGCCAGGTAGGGCAAAACATCCGCCTGAGGGCCGGCCAGATGGATTCGATCCTCGATCCCGTACCGTCGAATCCGTTCCACTACCTGAGCATATTCCTGGCCGTCTCCGACCACCACAAATCGCATCCGCGGGTCAGTGGCCAGCACGATGCGGGCCGCGTCCACAAATTGCGGAATTCCCTTCACCTCCCGCATGCAGGAGATATTGCCAACAAGGATTTCATCCTCGGCGATTCCCAGCATTCGTCGGGCTTGATCCCGCAGTCGATCCAATTTAGAGAACTTTGCCAGATCGATGCCGTTGTACGCAACGTGCAATTTCCGCTGCGGCACACGCTCCGTCGCTGCCGTCATTTCCGCCACGACCAGACTGTTTGCCACCACGCAATCGGTGAACAAATTCGCCAGCTTCTGAAATAAATCGACCACAGGTTTCATCCACTTCGTGCGGCCGTGCCATTGGTTCAAATTGCGGCGTGAACCGATTACCACCCGCACACCAGCCAGGCGTGCCAGCCACGGCCCAACCGTGTTGCACTCGACAAAAAACGTCTGTACCAGGCTAATCCGTTCCTGCCGCATCCAGCGAACGAGTCTCAGACATCCGAGCCATCCGGAAGGACGCAGCATACTGCCAACCCGGGCAAAGTACATCGGACACCCGGCTTGTCCTTCGCTCAGCCATTCCGTTCCGCGGAGAACGGCCAGCCGTGGCTCATAGCCCAGCCTCTGCGCCAACTCGATCAGTTGCAGCACCTGCCGTTCGGTTCCGCCTTCAGCGATGCCGCCGATTTCGTCGATCAGAAAGAGAATGCGCGGTTTCCATACCATTTCCTCGGCCACCGCTTCATCCTCGTCCAAAAATTGCATCTTCGCCAAACCTTGCTTTCCCAAATTTCCTCCAACCGGAATGCAACTACCTAAATCGGATCCGCAACCGTCAAATGCCCTCAGCATCGATCGTTGCCGACTGCGAGGAAGCCGGACTCCGCTGCCCTCAGATTGTGGGATATCCCGATTCAGCACAGGCCGCCTGTAATATCTGATTCGTTTCTACAATTCGTCGCAAGAGATCCGGGGCAGCCTTTCCAGCACCGCCCCAGATCGGTTGTAGTGGCATCCAAAACGCACGCTGGGCCGACCCCTCATCGTCCCAGCGTGACCTCTACCATTCGCGACGAACGCTTTGAACGATCATGCAGGCAAATAACACAAGACCCGCAGCCGCGGACGGAAGTAACATCAGTTGTAATAGTGTCACGTAAGTGTCCCTTCTATCTGCAAACTCCTTCTGAAAAGCGCAGCAATGCGAACCCCAGAACAGGCCAACGATTCTCTAGCCCCACGTCGATCCCAGCCACGGGCGGACCGTGTCGAGATGAATCGGGGCCACATCCTTGCCGACGCGCTCTGAGACACTGCGGCGCCAACTGTGGTGCACCCTCAACTAATGCAATTCCGTGGCCGTTTCACGAATCGCCCGGCGGATCTTGTCTTACCTTCCTCGGAGATTGCCCGGAATCGCACGCAGGCAAACCATATACAGGCAGGGACCGGTGCGCTGAAACCCGCTCAGCAGGCGACGCGTGTGGGTTCGCACTCGCCTCCTCGGGGAATGTAAGACCGGTCCAGCCTATCGACGCCGCATCATGTGCAGCAGATTGCACATTGCTCAACTTGTTTTCCGTCCTGCCTGCGGCCACCGGCCACATCCGCGAGGGTTACCAGCGCGAGTTACTCGTATTCACGATTGGCCCTCCACATGCTTATTCCCAGGAGGAGACCGATGGCTCTCTCCTTGGTTTCTCCAAACCCGAAAGAAGCTATGCAAGGAAAAATGAAGGCCATCAGCGCACTATTGGAATGGACGGGGATGATCGGCTTGGCGCGTCGCGCGATTGCAGTCGGCAGCGGACTGGTTCTCGCGCTCCATCGCGTACTCCCATGCGACGAGCAAAATCTTTGCTATAACCCCCATCTTGTCCTGAGCGAACCGGCGTTTGTGTCCCTGCTGCAGCTCTTGCGGCAGGAGTATGAAGTCGTCCACCTCCAGGATTTACTGGACAATCCCGCGGGAAACTTTGGCCATCCCAAGGTTGCCATCACCTTTGACGATGGCTGGGAAGATAACTACCGCATCGCCTTTCCTCACCTGCTCGCCTACCAGTTGCCGGCCACGATCTTCGCCAGCACGGGACTTCTGGATACGCCGCAATTGCTGCCGGAAGAACGTTTTGCCCGCCTGTGGACCCAGTGCGCGTCCCAATCCACGCTGGAAGAACTGGTGGTCGACCTGCATCACTGGGGCATGGGGAAAAATAAGAACCGGCGCCTCCATCCCGGGCAACAATATTGGTCGGATGAATTGAAGCGGATGCCCTTGAACGCTCGCCTTCTTCTGCTCGATCATCTGGAGCAGCGGTATCAAATTCCGCTTCTCAAGTCGCAGCGGTTTTTGACGTGGGAACAGGTCCGCATCATGACCGGGACCGGTCTGATTCGCCTGGCTTCGCACACCAGCCGCCACGCCACTCTCTCTTCAGAAACAGATCGTGACATCCGCCAGGAACTGGAAGACTCCCGTACCGCTCTGTGGCAGCATACCGGCGCGGTTTCTGATATCCTGGCGTACCCTAACGGCATGTATAACCGCAGAGTTCAGGACATCGTGCGCTCCATGGGCTTCAAAGCGGCGCTCGCAACCTGCCCCGGCTTCGTGACACGACGCACCAACCCGTTCGCGTATGGCTGCATCTATCT
>JAJZKY010000457.1 GCA_021803885.1 Planctomycetota bacterium | reverse complement strand
AAGCCGACTCGCCCCGAGTCGGCTGCATTGTGTCGGGACGTGGCTCAGCCTGGTAGAGCACTCGCTTGGGGTGCGAGGGGTCGGCAGTTCAAATCTGCCCGTCCCGACCATCTTTAGAATCAACAAGTTACAGAATTCACACTCCTTGGCAAATATCCTACGCGAGGGTCTTTTTCTTGCAAGGATTTTCGCCTTCAAGACTGACCGAGCGGGCGCACATTTCGACCCTATTGCGCAGTCGATGCGCCATCAGAACGGAATCCCGTCATCATCAGGCTCGGATGCAGGTTCAGGCTCTGGCAAAGCACCAGCGGGGAGGGGCAGATTCGTGACGGTGAAAAGATTGAGAATGTCGTCACGATCCATAAACATAATCTGACTCCGCTTTGATGCGCCCAACTTGTTGCCTATCCAGTTTTTTGCCGCCTTTGTAATCTCTCCACCAGCCACGATGAAGGCATGATCTACTAGGACGCGCTTCCCAATCTCAGGGTCGAACAGTTCATGACCGAGCATCATCAGAACCTGGTTGTGAATCTCGGCAACATTCTCATTTGTTCCTCTGGTTGCTCCTGCTGTATCCAGTTTCCCCTTCTTCACCTGGATGCCGAAATACAGGACATGTAGCGTGGGTAGCGTATACTTCATCCAAATGTCTCTCCCGTATCCTTGGTCTGGGGTGGCATACCTTCCGCATACCTATCGTGCGCTCTTGGACAAACGGGTGCTCCGATTGGTGTTCAACAAAAGCTGATGCGACACAGCAACGTTGCAACGACCATGAACGTCTACGGCAACGCTACGATCCGAGCGAAGCAGCAAGCGAACTCGAAGGTTGTCCAGATGGTGATGGTGAGCAAACAACCAGAGCTGTCGGTGCAAGAACACCGGGCGGCTGTCTGATTTCCGATGTGGAGTTTTGTGGGGTTGCCTGATTTCGCCGAATTCGCTAAGTTATTTAGAATCTGGTGGACGCGGTAGGAATCGAACCTACAACCTGTCGGTTAAGAGTTGCAAGACAACCCTTTTCTTTTGTTTACTGCGGGTGACTCTAAATTGCTCCGAACCCTGTGTCTATGCGGGTTCCGCGCGCGTTGCCATTGCTCCCCATGTCTGCGGGTTTCTGTCAGGGGTCCCCGGTATTTTCCCCGGCATGATTTTGCGCTTGCGGAAGCTGCCCGACAATATCGGGTTTACTCTTTCGTCCACGGCAAAACTGCTCTCGAAACACATTTGCACCCTTCCTCCACTCCGGGCCGCGTCCACTTGCCATTCACAAGCAACCCTCTACTGAGGTCGTATCTCTTCCCGTTGGCTGCCTTGTGCGCCGCGTCCTGTTGAATTTCCGCTTCAGTAGGATGGTTTGGGTCTTTCATACACGGGGCGTTCGCGTACATCCATATTGCGTGGGTGATTCCAAGGGAGGATTGGCGCTCTCGGTTGATTTGCTCAGTGGCCTTATTGTGTAGGGAACGCGCAATGTCGGCGGCGCGGTCGTGAGACATTCCCGCGATTTCAATCAAGGCAGTAGACAACATGCGCAAATTCCTCCCTGCCAAAACGGAGCGTAGTGCTACCTCATAAATCTGTGGAATGTGTTTCTTCCCCAGATCGTCTAGCAACTCTATATTTTTTCGCAGGTTTGCTTTGACACCCTTGCTCACCGTTGAAGGATCAAATTCAACGGCGAAGGGAGAATGGAATCGCTTAACATCGGTCGGCGGATTTGGAATTGCCACTGCGGACAAAGGTACCCCGCAATTCCCGCAAAACCGCGCGCCTTCTAAGTTATGAGAGCCACATCGGGTACAGATCAGCATTTCAGTGCTCCAAAAGTTTGCGAGGATCAGTCTATACCCGAACGCGCCCAGCGGCGCTGCTTAGTAGTTCCTTTGAATCCCGAAGTAGCTGGTGAAACAGTCGCTTTTCGTGCCTTGCCGCCACGGAATACCGGCCATGTTTCCAATTAGCCCGCTGCGAGCGCGCAAGCCCTTCCGCCGTGCGTGGCCCGGTGCTCTTCCCGCCGTGCATCCGGCAGCGGCCATTGGACATCGCTGGACACTTGCAGCTTGTCCCCCCGCGCGTTTTTGCGCCACAGCGCGGGGCGGTGTCGGGATTGCCCTGCTGTTTACTGTTTTTCAAGAATCCGCGCCGCGTTGCATGGGGTTCATTGCCCGATTTTGCTTCCATCCCCCACCCTCCCCCCGGCAGTCACCGCCCCAACAATCGCCTGCCCACCAGCCTGCACAGTGACGTGCTCCACCACGATTTTCTGACGGCCAGCGGTGCGTTTTGCCCGTAGCGTTTCCGCGAGGGCTGCAAACGTGCGCAGCAAGCGGGTAGCCCGATTCACATTGCAATCCACCCCTTCGCTAGTCTGTTCTCGGCACGCCGCGCGCCGCAGATACTCCATCCCTTGCGAGTGAAGGGCTACCATCTGGCCGCAGATCATTGCTTCCAGACCGTCACAGGGCGCGAGCGATGCCATAGCGTCCAGCGTAAAGTTGACGTTATTTATTTTGTCTGTTCGATCCCCGTGAGGACAATTCAGGGCCGACGACACTTGGCTAAGCAGCACGAGGGTGCGCTTTATATCGCGGTTTACGTCTTCGAGGGGAGCGTCAGTGTCCAACGTGAAGGCCCTTATCAATCTGCCGTAAGCTGCGGGATGGACAAGTAGTGCCCCGTCCGCATCCCATGTAAGTTCTTTCATCGGCGGCGCGGGTGCGGGTGTGGTCGTCACATTTGCGCCCGATTCCGCGCTGCGCTTTTCTATTTTTCGCCGCACTATCGTCCCTCCAACAAAACCCGCTTGCAGCTCTGCGCATTGCGCCGTTCCGTGGCCCGCGCTGGCGTCCCGCTGGCCAGTGGCGCGGCCTGAAAGCGCAAGACGGCCTCCAGGTCCACTCTGAGAACCAACCCGGCGACCATACCCTCTGCGCAGCGGAAACCCGCGTCTGTTAGCAGCCGCTCGAATGTCGCCCGCGTACACGGAACCGTATCGTGAGCGGCGCACCATTCTGCGAAGTCCACCAGCAGGCAGCCGATACCGGCTATGTCATCATGGCCCTGCCGTGACACACACCTTTCAGCCCTCCAGCGGGCGAAGTCCGGCCTCCAAGCGTCGGGGGAATCGGGCGGGATGCGGTCAGACTCGGATGATTTTTCAGAAACGGCCAGAGTAGGAACTGACAAAACTGACAGAATAGGTTTTGGCGGTTTTGGCGGTTCATGCTCCGGTCTTTTTTCGCTGCTCTCTGGTGGACTCCAGTCCCGCCAGCGTCTACTCGCCAGCATGTTTCCTCCCTACCCTTGGATTGATGCGATAGGTTTCGCTGGGCCGTCCCGGACTCTTGTCACTTCCGGCCTCTTCCCGGACCCAGCCATATTCCGTAAGCACCAGCAATGCGCCGCGCGCCGCATCGGGGGAATCGAGCATGTGCCATCCGTTCCGGTACACGTCCCGCACGGTAAAGACGCCTTCCTCGCGTTTCCAGCCCTTCGCCAGCCGCTTACTCAGCGCGATTGCACCTTGACGTTCTGGCCTAACCTGGGAGGCATACACGCGGCGTGCGTGTGTCTCCAGATAATCGCACCAGTCACAGGCCAGCCGTGCCTGAGAGAGTGGCACACAGTCCCTATGCCCATCGGCCAAAGCGAAGAGCAAAGCAAGAGACGGCATCAGGCTCCGATACTTCGCAAGGTGCGCCTGCATAGACGGCGAAACTTCACCGTCTAGGCTGCGCCTCTCCAGATCAGGTAACCATTGCTCAAAGAGAGCCTGGGCCGGATTGTCAAATTGCAGCCGCATCGGGTTTGCGGCGTCCATAGCGGCAATCCGACGGTAAACCCTTTCCGCATAATCCAGCGCATCCGCATCCGGCTTGCGGTCGATGTACTCCCTGCCCGCTGGTGCATCGGGCCACACTAGCAGTTGGAACCGCTGTATTAGGCCATCATTCGATGGACCATCCCGCAAGGCATCGGCCAGATAAGAGCGCAGTTTGGCGGGCTGGGTTCCGCCCAAGAGGGTAATGCAAGCATGGGGAACATGTACGCTCCCGCGTGCAATGCGGTCGATGGTGTGGGCTGAGTCACCGTTCCAACACTCCAAGTAAAAAGCCCGCTCTTGTTCGCGCCCCTGCCGCTCCCACCCGGCCAGTAAGCCGATCAATTCATCCCGGAGTACAAACAGGCCAGCAGGATTCTCCCGCAAAATTGAATGTAGGCTCTCAAACGTCGCATCGCTGGTGAGCAGACGCCGGGGCATGGGTGCCACCAGTGAAGAAACCGGCTTTGCTGGGCGCGCCCTCCCCTTCTTAGCTGCCGTCTGGTATTGCGCGCGCCATGCCTTCTCTTCCTCTTCCTGCAATTCCAGAGCGACATTGTAGGCTTGCTCTTCGCCAGCGTATGCCTCCCGCCATTCACTCTCGATTGCGCGGGCTGGTTTTGTCACAGCGGCAATCACCGGAGATTTGAGCATCCCCGGTAGAGCTACGATGCCGCACCAAAGGTTTGGGACCACGATCCATGAATCATCATTCCGTTTCGGCTGGATCAAGGCCCGACGGTTTGTCACTCCGGCCAGAGTCGCAATTGCAGCCACGGCGGGAAAATCCAGCGGAACCTGCATACGCTCGGCCACGTCTTTCACCAGCGGACGGAAAGACGCCGGCATCAACTCCAGATCGAATTGCGCCACATCGGGCAGAGCATCTTGCAACGGCTCCGGCTCCGGCCAGCCATCATCTTTCGGAGCATCTTGCCCAGATACAATGCGGTCAC
>JAJZKY010000456.1 GCA_021803885.1 Planctomycetota bacterium | reverse complement strand
CTCTTCCGGAGTAAGGATCTGCGGAAGATGAATCACCTTCCTCGGATAAGGTGTCTCGGCAATGCTCCAGTTCTTCTTCAGTACCTTGATGTAGAAGAACCGCAGCGCGCCCAGGCGCTGAATCACCGTGTTCGGGCTGTAGTTCAGCTTGCTGAAGAGCATCGCCTGGTACTGCCGGATATGCTCCGGGCCCAGTTGATCGGGGCGGCGATGGAAGTACTGGCTGAAGTGTTCGACCCCATGAACGTACGAACGAATGGTGGTCTCGGCGAAGTTGCGGCGCCGCAACTCCTCAATCATGAGCTGACGTAGATCGGTCACAGAGGGTTCCTCCTTCTCTGCGACCAAAACTACTCGCCAGCCATAACTGCCGGCACAACGCACGCGAATGCGTCCGCCGCAAAGCGGCTTCGTTCAAGTCGGCGAGTGTGGAGGGATTGCTGCACGGTATGGGGTCAACTGTTGCCAGCCAAACCACTCACCGAGAATCGGCCATACGCAGCTTCCGGACTCTTCCCTCTCGGGCCGAATCGCATTGGGCTGCGTGCATTTTTCTTCGGCCACCAAATAGCGTCCAAGCAGAACGATTGGCGTCGGTGGACTGAGTCGCCGTCAGGTCTTCCGTGCCTTCAAGCACCAGAGAACTGCCCTTTTGAGAGAGGCCACATATGCGACAAGTGTGCTGCTTTTTCTGTTTCCAGAAAAAGCCATAGCCCGAATAGCCGGGCAGATCATCCGCCGTGAATCCAAAATCTGCCTAGTTTACGTCCATGTAGGTCGTGCCCCGAATAATTCATCTGATCAAATTTCGAATTCGCTCACAACGCTATCAGATCTGCTTTTGATCGCCGGTCTCTATACGCGCACTTTCGCGCTTCGAAGCGCTCAAAACATCGCGTACACGAGAGCGACTGCAATTCCCTCGCCAAGCGGTAATCACTTTCAGGAGTTCGATGTGCGTGCAATCGCGCTGCTTCCGCAGACGCTCTAGGTCGGAGATCAATTTTGTTCTATTTTCAAGGGCGCCGGCCCTCGGATTGCTCTTCAAAATTCCCAAAAAAGTCGATCCGCTCGTAGGTTTGAAGTCTTGCCATGTAAGACTCGGGTACTTCTGCAAAAATGCCCACAACCTATCTACTTCTTTTTTGTCCTCAGACCAGTGCTCCAATAGTTTTGTGTCGTGCTGTGGAACCACCGGTTGCAGCTCTGCAGAAGTAGTCTCAATAACCGCCCCAGAAAGCTCGCGGTCGGATACTTTGGCCGGTTTAAAGCCCGTCGAGCTCAATCCACCGTTGACAGGTGGCAGGATCAAAATCCAACCAGAAATCAAAAGCACGATGACTATATCGATGGAGGAGGCTAGCGCGTTGCCCCACCGCAAATACTGTGTGTAGAGCACAATCGCAGCTGTGCAAAATCCTATGGCAGCCGGGATTTTGTGCGCTGGGAACGGTAACGAAAGAGCATCATTGGATATCCGCGAAGAGGACCGCATGGCAGATTAACCTCCTTACCATATGTTTATCGGCCCGCAACTGGAAAGCAGTCAAGTCCGATTATCGCCCTGCGAAAAAACAGAAGCTCTGAAATCGAGTAGTTTCCAACGCAGCTCCGCTCTTCTGCAGGCAAATGCGATTTGGAAGCCTTACGTCACGCCAAACCAATCCCGCTTTCATCGCCAGCAGATGTATTCCCTCTATCGCTGATTCCTACGAGACTGGCGGGCGGGGTCGGAATCTAGATCAGGCATGCCCGCATATTGCTCTCGCCTCTCGTTTCACTACCCATCAGTAGCATTCACATGCTGAGAACGCTGCTACCCTGCCGTCAACCACGAAGATATCGGCGGGCGAAAAGCTGAATCATCACCGACATTAATTCGATGGGTATCCCGGACGCCGCGCCTAAAATGAGCGGCGTCCATGCCCGTGTTCCCCTCTTACTCCTTGGAACCACAGTAAATAACCACTTCGTCTCCCCTCGATGCCTCCACCTTATGGTCACGATGAAGACAAACGGCTTCCAACTCCCCGATGGGAATGTCAATGATTGAGCAGCAACGCTTCAATCGCCAGAACGGCAGTATCCTGCATGTGAGGCAGAACATGCGAGTAAACCTGAAGCGTGAACGCTACGCTTGCGTGCCCCAATTGTTCGCTCACGATCTTCGGCGACACTCCGGCGGACAATGCCAAGGTGGCCGCCGTGTGACGCAGATCATAAAGCCGTATGTTTGGTAATCCTGCGGAGCGAAGTAAAGGTTTGAAATGTACTCGGGCAAGATGTCTTTGCCGGAACGGACAACCATCCGCATCCCTAAAGATCAGACTCCTCGGGTCACCTCCTGTCGACATTGCAGTTTCCTTGCACTTGCGCAGCAAAGCGACAACCCAGTTTTGCAACTTGATCATCCTTCCGCTGCGATCGCGCTTGGTATCCTCGAAATGCCACTTCCCTTCCCACCAAGCGACCGTCTTCGAGACACAGACCGTTGCGCGATCAAAATCGACATCTGACCACGTAAGCGCAAGATATTCGCTTGGTCTCATGCCAGTGGTGATCGCAACTGCAAATAACGCTTCGTGTTCATGGTCGGAAATCGCTGCGATGAATCGTCTCGATTCCTCGACGTCCAGAACAGTAAAGCGACGGCGCGAGTGACGCGGCAGATCGACGTCTTCCGCCGGATTCGCCAGGATTAACTTCCATCGCACCGCCTGATTCAATGCCGAAGAAAAGACCGCATGCGTATAACGAATCGTGCCCGATGAAAGACCCCGGTCAAGCATTTCTTTATAGAGAGCCTGGATCTCTACCGCCAAAAGCTCGCCTAACTGGCGGGTGCCTAGCCGCGGACGGATGTACCGTTCGAGCAGACTTGAATAGTCCAAGCAAGTTTTCATCCGGAGGCGTGGCTGGACGCTGATATGCAGCCAATGATCGAGGTACTCATCCAGCGTCTGCTTCGACGAGCGAATGTTGCGTCCGAGATCACGCTCCGCGAGCATGCGATTGAGATGAGACTGTGCGTCGCGGAGAGCGCCGTGAACGTATTTGCCGATATATGTCCGTTTCCGCGCAACTGGATCACGGCCCGCATACACGCGAACCAGCCAGGTCTTGGGGCCACGGCGGATGATCTGGCCGGTTTTTCGAGCCATTCTGCCTCCTAAATCGATAAGCGGCACACGTGTCGCACACGTGGCCGCTGCTAAATGATTGATTTTATGGATGGATCAACGTCTAGACCGCTGATCGGTAGTCAGTGGCGAACTCAGGCGTGTGGCTTTGACGCAGGGGTTCGCGCTGGCTCGAAACGAGAAATCTGGCCGTGTCGGGATTCTATGGATATAAAAGGTTGGTGAGGACACCGGATTAGCGACCAGTTGGTTCAGCCTAGAATCACAGGATATGAGAATCCTACGCTATGCCAAGCAAAAACCTACGTAGGCATAAGAAAAAGAAACACTTAGTCCGGTACGTCTTAGCAAGCGATCGGCGCACTAGACTCGCTAAACGCACAAGCTGCTAAGCGATTCAATTCATCGGGCAATTGGGCCGCAACTTTCGGAGACTCCGCTACCTCCGGCACTTTATTGCTACATATAGATCAGGACCCCGGCGGCCATGTGACGGGCAATTATGAATCAAGCCTTGGTGGCAAGGGCTTAGTGACTGGCCAAGTGCATGGCAATAGCTTTTCCTTCACTCTTGCTCAAACCCAATCAAAATGCCCCGGCACTTACCACGGCTCCGTAATTTTCGATGGCGACCACGGGAGCGGGTCATTTTCCGGCAAGGATTGTCTTGGAGTCCACAAAGATGGTGTCGTCTCGCTGAGTCGAAAGAGCGCGAACATTGCCTCAACGCTCCCACCCATACGCCGGAACAAAGCCGGCGATATTGAAGCGTTTAGCCTGCTCAAATAGCGACGTCGCATATTCGAGACCGCCAACGATGGCGTTGCCAGCTTCTCCAAGCGACAATGTCAGATCAAACTTGGACAGAACGTGACGAGTCGTATGCAGCGGTCGAAACTCCACACCGGGCAACTTCAGTGAGCCTGACTCCGCACTCGATTGACGGCCTCATTGACGCTGTCGTGCGCACTCTGACGGAGTAGCCCGCGCCGGGCGGCGTCACCCTGATCCGAGAATGAGGCCATAGACTGGCCGATTTCGTGACGTTGCAAACCGGGGGAGGCCTGAACGTAACTCCTCTGGGCACGCGCATCTGCGTTATACTTCGTCGCAGATACGCGTGCAGGCTTTTACGGGCGTAGAGGATGCCTATCGATAACAGCAAGCCGGCTAAATGTACCGCTCCTCCTGTGTATCGCCCTTCCGCACCGCCGGTCGCAGTGCAGCCGAAGGCGATATCCGGGGCGGTGAGTCGTGTCGCTGCGCCTCCTGTGTACCGTCCTTCCGCACCGCCGGTCGCAGTGCAGCCGAAGGCGATGTCCGGTGCGGTGAGCCGTGTTGCTGCGCCCCCTGTGTATCGTCCTTCCGCACCGCCGGTCACGATGCAGCCGAAGGCGATGTCCGGTCCAGTGAGCGGTGTCGCTGCTCCCCCTGTGTATCGCCCTTCCGCACTGCCGGTCACGGTGCAGCCAAAGTTGGCGTCTGATCCAGTGAGCCGTGTTGGTGCGCCTCCTGTCTATCGCTCCGGAGCGGTCGTAAAGCCACAAGACGCGACTTCTCCGGTTTCACCAATAGCTGGTGTTCCAGGGCCGTTTCGGTCGGCATCCGGCTCAACCACGGCGCAGCATGCTGGACATCGAGGCTCTGGA
>JAJZKY010000455.1 GCA_021803885.1 Planctomycetota bacterium | reverse complement strand
ATGAAACCATGGAAGGAGTATATAGTGTATACTCTAAGGGGTGATAAGAAATAAGGGGCTGACGTCCCGCACAAAATAACGTATCCAAAGCGAGGTGATTTATGCCGATTCAAAAGTTATCCTGGAGTGTGCTTTGCACCGTTGCGGGGTTGGGAATTGTGGCGGCGGCCTATACAGCACGCGCCGATTTTTATAATCCTAAAGCCCATATTCCGCCACGGGCGCACCGTGTGCGCATGTCCGGCGGCGAATCCACCGCGCCACTGCCATTACCCGCCACACCCGTCCGCCGCTCCGAGCATCACCGCAAGCCTGCTCCGCCGGCACTTATTGGGATGCTGAATCTCAATGAGATTAAAAATCATCGTGTGGTCAATTATCCTACGGAAACCATTGATCTTGAAACGCTGATGAATTGGACCAATTCCCAATTGGGTTTGCATTACCGCTATGTGCTGGTAAATCCCATGAAATTCAGCTACAGCCCCACGCAATTACCGGTTCTTTACATCACTGGATGGACCCCTCTGCCGCAGTTCAGCCCGGCGGTGCTGGCCCGTCTCCGCGGATACATCACCGCCGGCGGCACGCTGCTGATCAACTCCAGTTGCGGACGGCCGGAATTTAATCACAGTGTTATAGCCTTTGAGCATGAGCTATTCCCAAATCGCCCGTTCGGCCCGCTGTCCCTGGATGACGCGTTGTACCATGATCTTAACCGTATCCATACCATGCGCTTCCGCCAGGGTTTTGGATCATGGAAAAAGATTCCGGTTTATCTTGATGTCATGTATATGGGTTGCCGGGCGGCGATTATTTTTTCGCCCATTGATATGAGCTGGGGTTGGAACGCGGCCTCTCACCCGATTAAGGGCGGCACTCTCTATTCGCAACAGGGAGCTTTGCGACTGGGGGCCAATATCCTCACGTATGTGCTGGCCAACTTCCAATATGGCCGCGCTTTTGAAATTCAGAAAATATATCAGCAGCAACGTATACCCACACGGGATCAATTGGTTGTAGCGCAGGTGGTCAACAACGGAGATTGGAATCCCACACCGCACGGCCTGCCCAATTTGCTGAAATTTATTGATCAGAAAACCACACTTAGCGTTCAGTTCAAACGCGAAAAAGTATCGCTTGATACCCTGAAAATTGGGGCGTATCCAATTCTTTATATGACCGGCCTGCGCAATTTTGCCTGGACCGCCGGGGAAATTAAAAATCTTCATAACTATCTGCACGCCGGTGGCGTGCTTCTGGCGGATGACGCCATGGGAGCCAGCGCTTTTGATGCGGCGTTTCGCAAGGAAATCAAACTGGTGCTGCCGCACCATAAACTGCGGATGCTGCCGCTGAATTCTCCGATTTATCACGATGTATTTAATGTCGAGCATGTGACGTATTCCGCCGTGGTACAAAGTACCGCCCCCAACCTGCATGAGCCGGTACTCGAAGCTATCACCCTTTCCGGAGTACCGGTGGTTATTTACAGTCGGCTGTCGCTTTCCAACGGCTGGGAAGATTTGCCTAATCCCTATGCCAAAGCTTATTCCACCGCAGATTCACTTAAGCTTGGCACTAATATACTGGTTTACGCCCTGACGCATTAAAAACCGCGGCTTAATTTTTAAACTCCCGGGCATCTGGGGAGTATAACCGTCTTCATTCATCCGAGTCTGGAGGTGGCTGTACCAGGGGTATATCAGGTTACGGATTGTCTCCCATAAATGCAGCGGCTCCTGCAGGACGAATACCTATGAAACAATATCGCGTTCCGGAGATTATGGATTCCTCAACTATATCTCCGGGCAGCCATTACCGGGCTTTAGCGGGATTGGAGAGTATCAATAGATGGAGTCATAGTGCCAGTATAGTGTGGCGGGAAATTGAACCGTTAGTGGAGCCGGGAAAGTCACTGCGCGTTCTGGATGTGGCGACCGGGGCGGGAGATGTCCCCATAGCCTTGTGGCGGCGTGCCCAAGCCTATAATGTCAGGATGGAAATTGACGCCTGTGACAAGAGTTCTACAGCCCTTGAATATGCCCGACATAAGGCACAACAACATTCCGCATCCATTCGTTTTTTTCCGTGCGATATATTGACGCAGCCTGTGGTACAATCCTACGATATCGTTGTAAGTTCATTATTTCTGCACCATTTGGATGCTGCCACTGCGGCACTGGTTCTGCATAGGCTATCAACTATTACGCGAAAGAGGCTGATTATCAATGATTTGCGGCGTTCCAACACGGGTTGGATTCTGGCTTTTGGTGCGGGTTGTGTTTTGCGTTCCCGTGTAGTGTGCGTGGATGGGCCGCGCTCGGTTCGCGCTGCCTACACCATAAGAGAAGTAATCGAACTGGCGGCGCGGGCCGGTCTACCGGCAGCGCAGGTGGAGCCACGTTTCCCGTTTCGCTTCATCATGACCTGGAGCCGGACCTGATGGACAAGGCTTCCGAGGATTATTCCCATCGGCTCTGGGACGTGCTGATTGTGGGAGCCGGTGTGGCCGGCGCCGTGACCGCACATGGCGCCGCGCGGATGGGGAAAAGTGTATTACTGATAGATAAGGCGGTTTTCCCGCGCGGCAAAGCCTGCGGCTGCTGTTTGAATCATGCAGCGGTAGAGCTACTGGAGCGTGCGGGACTTGATATACGCGCTCTGGGAGCCATTCCGGTGGAGCGTTTTCTTATGTCCTCTGGCGGTATCAGTGCCATGCTTACTTTACCCACCGGTTTGGCGCTTTCACGTGAAATTCTGGATACAGCGCTGATTACCCATGCCCAACATGCCGGCGCAATATTTATGCCACAAACACTGGCTGAACATACGGAGGTCTCGCCATTCCAGCGCACGGTACGGGTGACAAAAAATGGTATTCCGTCACTTCTGCGGGCAAAAGTTGTAATCGTGGCCGATGGGTTGGCCGGTCGGATGCTGCGCGAAAATAATCATCAGGCTATTGCGCCTGCAGCGCGCATCGGCGTGGCCGGGACACTCGATAATGCCACGGGCCAATATGCCCCCGGAACCATTTATATGGCCTGTGGCCGCCATGGTTATGTGGGTGTGGTCCAGGTGGAAGCCGAACGATTGCATATCGCGGCGGCATTGGATCTCGACGTGATACGCGACGCTTCCGGCTGCGGCCACGCTATCGCGAAAATTATCCGAGAGTCAGGAATGCCCCTACCCAACGGAATTGAAGGCTGCCGGTGGTATGGCGCGCCGGCCCTGACCCGCCGACGCAAGTGTATCGCCGCGGAAAGGTTATTTGTCATCGGAGATGCGGCCGGATATGTCGAACCATTTTCCGGAGAAGGAATGGCCTGGGCCCTGGCGGGTGGATACAGTGTGCTGCCGCTGATGGCGCAAGCGGTGGATTACTGGAATCCGGGGCTGATAGAGCAATGGCGACGGCGGTATGCTGATTTGCTGGAATCCCGCCAGCAAGTCTGCCGGACGGTCATGCGCCTGCTGCGGCACCCGCGTTTAACACAACTGACGTTAAGGGCACTGCGGGTATCGCCAGTCTTGGGCACTCCCCTGGTATCGTGGATCAATCATCCTTTTTTGAATCTCTGAATTCGGAGTCCAAATGGGTTTACATATTTGCGGCATCGGCACGGCACTTCCAAGCCATGCCATAAGCCAGGACTGGGCGTGTGCTCTGGCGCAGCGGGGTATAACGGACAAGCAGTGCCGCCTGTTAGCCTCCATTTATCGAAAATCTACGATTGAACGCCGCTATTCTGTGCTGCTCAATGAGGAAAATGGTGCGACTTCCTTTTACAACCTGGCCGATACTTCCGAGCCACCGGGTACGCAGCGGCGTATGGAACGTTATGCGGTAGCCGCGGTTCCTCTGGCTATCCGCGCGGCCCGGCAAGCTCTGGAGAATTCCGGGTGTGAAGCACAGATCATTACACATTTAATTACAGTTTCCTGCACCGGCTTTTTTTCCCCCGGCCTGGATCAGGAATTGATAGAGGCATTTCACTTGTCCCGCGCGGTTAAGCGTGTAAATATAGGTTTTATGGGCTGTCATGCGGCACTCAATGCCTTGCAGGTGGCGTTGTCCATTGTCGAGGCGCAAGCGGAGGCAACGGTTCTCTTATGTGCGACGGAATTGTGCAGCCTGCATTTTCAACCGGGATGGAATCCTGATACGGTGCTGCCCAATGCCTTATTTGCCGATGGCTCCGCGGCGATGGTAGGCCGGAGATCCCGGTTGGGGGAAGCGTGGACCTGCCAGGCTACGACCTCTTACCTGCTGCCGGATTCCAGTGCGGATATGACGTGGCGAATCAGCGATCATGGTTTCCGTATGACTTTATCACGACGTGTGCCAATGCTGATTGCGGAAAATATCAGACCCTGGCTGAAACAATGGCTATCTACGCGGGCCTTGACCATTGCGGATATTGGCACGTGGGCAGTACATCCGGGAGGGCCTGGAATTCTCGATGCGGTCAGCACCGGCCTGAATCTGCCGGATTCCGCATTGTCTGTTTCTCGAACCGTATTATTGCTTTATGGGAATATGTCATCCCCGACCATTTTGTTTATTCTGGACCGTCTGCATCAAGCCCCATCACCTTTACCCTGCGTCATGCTGGCTTTTGGCCCCGGGTTGGCTATGGAAGCCGCCTTGCTGGGTTGAAAATGAAACTTGTAACCGTTCCTGGCTAAGGGGCCGCGCAAAAATAAATTCATATTTTACGGCGCGGGAGTTTTGGCCGCCGGCGAGGCGTGAGCGACGCGCCTACCCCGCCCGCGGGTCTGTAAGCAGCGAACAA
>JAJZKY010000454.1 GCA_021803885.1 Planctomycetota bacterium | reverse complement strand
CTGTCAAATTAAGGCCCGTGTAGCGCGACGCCCCGTAATTGTACTCGTAGGTCAGTCCGTTTGTGACATCATAGACCGAGCTGAAGGTATGCACGAAGTTCTGGCGGTAGAGCGCGGCACCCAGGGCCGTGCGCCGGGTATGAAATGCGACACCAAGCTGGTAACTCGTGACCTTCTCAGGAATGACGGTGATTCCGGGCGGCGGCGACGTCGGCGTGGCAAACGAGTCAGCGGCGTAATACGCGGAGATGTTGGGAAATTTATAGGCCTGCGCCACATTGCCGTAGACTTTGAGATGCCGCGTCAGCTTGAAAGATGCCCCGAGGTACGGAGAAGGCTTGGTATAATTGTTACCACTGCTTGCCCCGACCGGATAGTACGCGCCCGGGATATCGTTGATCGCGGTGTCGACGTACTCCTCCTTCACGCCTGGCACGATCGTAAGCGCCCCCAGGAAATGAAGCTCCGCCTGCGCGTAGACCTTGCCGTAGATCCGGTAGCCATGCTCGTCCCAGGCGTTATTCTGGCCGGGCACGCTCGCCGCTCCAGGACTTGCGAGCCAATACTGGCTCGAATGATAGATCGAGGCCGCGCCAAAGCCCCCGAAAGTTACCTCGTCTGATCCAAACAGGAGGTTGACAGTCTCGCTCAACCCGGCGGTCCGCGTGGCATAGATATAGCGATCATAGGGTGCCCCGTTGCCAAACGGGAAGTAGGTGATGTTGCCGTCATAGATCGGCGTCACCGCCGGATTTTGGTAGGTCAGCTGATCGGAACGCGTGTAGGCATAAAACGCCTTGGTATCCAGCAAGATGTAGCGGTTCATCTCGGTCTTGTAGCCCAGAATCGCCATCTCGTGCGTGGCCTGGCCGTAGGAATATGTAAAGCTTTGCGGCCACTGGTAATTCGGCCCGTACAGCGCAAGCAAAGGCGCGGGCATGCGCGCCGGGATATAGCCTGAATTGTTGTTGTAGAGCATGATCGCACTAAACTGCGACCGCCCGTCGCGCGAAGGCAGCACATAAGCGCCATAGAAAGAATTACCGCGGTCCGGGGAATTCTGGAGATAATTGCCGGTACTATGGTGTGCGGCCCGCAGAAAGAGCGCACCGCCATTCTTGGAGGCGCCGGTATCCACTTCGGCCCCATAGCTCCTGGTATCGAAGCTCCCGACACCTCCGAATACCGCCGCCGAGAAGGTCTTCCCGGGTAGACGCGGCGCATACTCCACGGTCCCACCGATCCCCCCTATGGTATTTACCACCGGCTCCGCCGGACCATAGATGACACTAATCCCCGAGCTTTCGCCGAGCGTCACTGGTACGAGATTATAAAGGGCGGCGTAATTATAGCTGCCGCCGGTCAGCCCCCCGCTGAATAGGTCGCCTATGGGCAGTCCATCATAGGTGTAGCCAAGCTGTGTCCCGGAGAAGCCGCGCACCGAGATATGCGGCCGCGTTCCCAGGGGATTTGTACTCGTCACGTTGATCCCTGGCATGCGGTTCAATATTGTCTGGGCGTTCTCCGACATTTCGTTGTGATGCAGCGCGGCTGCACCAAGACGCGCCACCGGGGCCCCGTGAGCCCCATCCATCACCGCCGCCTGACCGCTTCCCTTGCGCTTCTTGCCAGTCTTGCTGACCGATGTGATCTTTACGACTTTGCCGTGGTCTGCTACCGCGACCGCCTTTGCGTGGGCCACTGCAAGCGCCGGAAACGCGCTGGCTAAGGTACCCAAAAACATCGTGCGGTAAAAGCCCAAAGACGGGCGTCCTGCAAAGATTTTGGCTGACGGCATTTCCATCCCCCTATTTCCCGTTGGCACAACGCAACGTTGTGTACAATGCCGAAAGCACTAACCATGCCAGCGTTTGTATCTCAATTATTTCCAGGATAATGGCCCCATAACGGAGATAGCTTTTACGTCTTTTGGGAATTTTTTGCTCGCAAGTTGGGCAACATGCCCCTTATGAGGGCGTCCCGAAGAATATTCTGGCCATTGCTTGTCTTTCCTACTTTCCGTCGGTTAACGTTGCTCGCTCCATCTTGAGAATAATCCGTGCCGCATTCCCGCATACACATATAAAAAATCCCCTCTCCCATACAAATCATCTTGTCAGTGCTTGCGTTTATGGCTACTGGCGCTCCCTTGTCCGTAACTGCGGCTCACGTGCTTACCACGCACCGGATCGGCATTGTGGTGCCGGTTGGCCCTCCCGATTACACGCCGCTGATGCGCCACATACAGGCACAATCTACGATTCACAAGGAGAATCGCCGCCGGCATCGCGCAATCGGTGGGCGACGCAAAGTAGTCGACCTGGTCAAGTCCTATGGGCGACGCCTGCTCAAGAGTCATTACGCGACACCCCGCAGCGCCCCGTTCCCGCCATCCTGGTACCGTCATCCAGCGCGCATCCACGGCTTGCTTGGGCGTCAACCCGGCGGATAGGTTGCGATCCGTTTCCGGTGCATGCGCTATCCTGATCCGCCGAATAGCGGATTTGCCTCGCAAGCGGGCACAGCCATGAAGTATCGTTGGACCGATGGGCGGACATGAGAAGCGTGCCGGGAGCGTCTTTAACCCTTTACGCTGCTATGTTTCTCAGATGTTTCCAAGAATTTGGACACAGTTTCGACGGGAATGGCACATTTCCTGCTCAACGGATGTACACAACGTTATATCCGCAGGAGATGGCTTATGTCTTGTATGCACCCCGCTTCGCACACCCTTCGCTTGCTCACGATCGCCATGAGCGGCGCACTGGGGATCGCGTATCCACTCACATCATCAGGACACACGAAGGTTCGCGCGCCCCAATCCGGCAAGGTCATACATATCACCGGCGTGCGAAAAACGGGCCACAAGGCCGACGCTCCGCTGAAAGCCGCCTACACCGAGCACGCCATCGGGGCACAGGCCATCCGCCATGCCTCGCCCGCCCAAAACGCGCAGACGATCCTCGCGCGCAAGCCGTCGATCAACGCCTTCAGCACCGGCCCCAACGGGGTGCGCAGCACGATCACCTTCCGCTCCTTTACAAGCGGCCAATTCACAGAAACCTTCGATGGCATCCCCTTGAACGACATGTTCAATGGCGCGGCCACCAACAGCGCCTCGATGCGTAACGCCATACCGCTCACGCTCGCCGACACTGCCAGCATCCAGATCTACAATGGCATCAATAACCCGGCGGTCAACGGCTACAACTCGCTCGGGGGCACCATCAATTACAAGCCCCTGCAGCCGGCTCGGCGCCTGGGGGGCGCGGTCGAGGTGGGCTACGGGAGCTTTGATACCGCAAACTGGGGGGGCAGTCATCAATACCGGCTCGCTCGATGGCTTCCGGTCGGTGTTTAGCTTCCATCGCCAGACGAGCCACGGCTGGGTGAAGAACTCCGCCGACCAGAACAACAACTTCTATTACGCAGGCGTCATGCCCTATGACGGCGGGCGCTCGCAGATCTCGACCTACCTGATCGTCAACCACAATACCGGTTACACGCCGCACAGCGTCCCCGAACCGCTCGTAAACCAATACGGCATTACCTACGACTGGCCCTTGAACTACGAGCAGACCAACAACAAGGACACCGAGATCACGGCGATCGTCGACGCCAAGAGCCTTGTCAGTCGCTCGGTAATCACCGACTCCAAGGTCTTCTATCAGAGCGACAACTACCAGCGCACCTCCTATAGCAACCCGGCGTTCGGCCAGAGCGCAAGCCAACCTTATTATCTTCCCAACCAAGGGACGAGTTATGACTTCTGGAGCTCTTATCCCACGCCCCCGACCTATGATCCGGCGGCGATCTTCGGGTCGGTGCTGACCGGCACGGACTATCAACTCTACCAGGATACTTCGAGCGACCTGGGCTACAGCCCGAGCGTCACGATCCTCGCCCCGCACAACATCGTGACCGTGGGCGGCAACGTCACCTACGGCTTGCTGCGCTCCACGGAATACTGGTACGGGTCGGCGCCGGTGCCGCAGATCCCGGGTTACAACAATGCCTGGTACGAGCACGACGAGCGGTTATTGGCATCGGCCTACGCACAAGACGATGTGAGCCTCTTTGACGACGCCGTGCACATCACCCCAGGCGTCAAGGTGCTCGATGCCTACACCATAAGCTCGGACGCCATCGGCATCTATTACCCGATCGGCGGGACGGTGGCCAACAATCAGCACTTCGTCTCGCCTACCCTCGGACTCAACTACGCGCCGCTGCCGGGATTCAGCGTCTACGCCTCGTGGGGCCGGAACATCAAGTTCCCCAACATCGGCGCCTATTACAGCAACATCGCCGAGACCAATGCCGCCGGCCAGTACGTGGTCGTGCCGGTCTCGATCAAACCCGAATACGTCACCGACTATGAGCTCGGCACCCGCTACCGGCACGCGGGCTTTTTGGGCAGTATCGATGCCTATCGCGAATATTTCAGCAACACCTTCGTCAACGTCACCAATCCCACGACGGCGCTCACCACCACCACCAACGGTGGGCGCTCGCGCTATCAGGGCGTCGAGCTCACCCTCGAGCAGCACTTCGGGCGATTTTTCGTCGGCCGCTGGATGGGCTACGCCAACTACTCTTACAACCAGGCGGTGTTCACCTCGTCCTTTAACTCCAGCGCAGTAGGGCAGGTCTCGGCCGGCCAGCCGCTCGCCAATGTCCCAAAGAACATGGTGAATGTGGGTCTTGGCTGGCGTCTGGGTGATGTCGATGCGCGCATCGGTGCCAAATATGTGGGCCCGCAGTATGTGAACCAACAGTTCGCGGGGGTCCCGGGTGGTCTC
>JAJZKY010000453.1 GCA_021803885.1 Planctomycetota bacterium | reverse complement strand
TTCCGCAAGCGGCGCGGCGTGAAGGTTTACATAGACATGGTTCGCCGCGATCATGCGAAAGATGTCATCCGCCTGAACCCTGTCGGCAGTTCCTCGCATCAGGTCTTCCAGTGTCAGGCAGGGGTGTCAAGATTCATCATGTGTATTACTGGTGCGAAGCCTTTCGCGATCCGGAAGTCCAGGGACAGCAGATTGCAGTCCGCTTCGACCCATTCGATGCCGGGGTCGCCTATGCTTTTGTGCACAAACAGTGGATTCAATGTCACTCCGAGTACTACACCATTTTGAGAGGCCGCTCCGAGCGGGAGATCATGCTGGCCACCCAGGAACTGCACCAGCGTTGCCACAACCACTCCGCTGCTTTCCCCGTCTCTGCTCGGCAGCTCGCGGAGTTTTTGGAATCGGTCGAAGCCGAAGAGGTGCTGCTGAGCCAGCGCCTGAACGACCTGGAGAGCAAGGCAATTCGGCGAACGCTTACAAGTGGATCCGATGGGGGGCAATCGGTTTCCCAGGGCTGCGAGAAGTCGATCGTGGAGATCAACAGCCGGCCAAGGGACGGCTTTGCGATTAACGAAGTGTACGGAGAATTCTGATGGAGACTCTGCCCCCTGGATTCCCGCGCGAGCTTCTGACTCAGCCGTGGACAGCGAGGCTCGAATACTTTAAGCATTACACCATGGCCCATCCACGGCTGGTAGCGGCTCGTGAAGCGCTTTTGGGTGCAATTTACGAGAGTGCGCCCAACTCATTGATTCTGATTTTGGGGCCAACCGGGGTGGGCAAAACCACCTTGCGCATTAAAGCGGAGCAACTGCTGACAACCGCGATGTCGGTGGACCTCGAAGCTGACCCAGGGCGGCTCCCGGTCGTGAGCGTTGAATGTATTGCTCCGGAATCTGGCGCCTTCAGTTGGCGCGATCATTTCCGCCGACTATTGCTTCAGATGGAAGAGCCTCTGCTCGATCACAAGTTGGATCCGGGTAAATCAATTCACATTTCGGATCGGACCGTCCGGTTCATGCCGAATGCAAGAGCAGCAGGAACAGAATACCGTCATGCGGTGGAGAGGGCGCTTTGCTTCCGGCGTCCCATCGCTGTCATGCTTGACGAAGCGCAGCATCTGGCGAGAGTGGGTCCTGGACGCCGGCTTTCGGATCAACTGGATGTGGTCAAGTCGATTGCGAACTACACCAAGACCGTTCACGTGCTGTTGGGCACGTACGGCCTGCTGGCGTTCCGCAATTTGAGCGCACAACTTAGCCGGCGGAGTTTCGATATCCACTTCCCGCGCTATCGAGCCGAGGATCCCGAGGATCGAAAGGCCTTCTTGACTGTCCTACGCTCATTCGAACAGCAGCTTCCCCTGTCGAAGCCGCCAGAACTGGTAAAGGAGTGGGAGTATCTGTACGAGCGGAGCATCGGCTGCGTGGGCGTGCTGAAAGACTGGTTGGTAGGAGCGCTCACAGCAGTGCTCAGGCGGGGCGACTCCGCCCTAACATTCAGGGACTTACAGTTGCAAGCGCTGAACGTTTCCCAGTGCGACAAGATGCTTGCCGAGGCGTTGGAAGGAGAGGTCAGACTTGGCGAAAGCTCAGAGGAACGCGCACGATTTCGAACTCGATTAGGGTTAAGTGGCCAGGGAGTCGGGACAGCGCAGGATTTAACGGTCCACATACAAGAGTCGGGCTTCGACATGCAGAGACGGCGTCGAAACAGACCGGGACAACGGCGGCCCGTTCGTGATGCTATTGCTCGCTCCGTGGCGAACCATGCTGCCCCTGCTGTTTGATTGCTGGGACTGCACACCGGCCAAGTTGCCGCCCCGCAGCCGGCTGTATTCTCTAAAGCCGATAGGCATCGGCACCCCGTTCGTGGAAAGTATCACTGGGTATGTAAGCCGCCTTGCCGATGCGCACGCTGTGTCTGTGGCTGACCTGGTTGGCCGTGAACTTTCTCTCGTTGGGTCGAAACCAGTGCGGCCCTTCGGACCCTTCGTGCCGCGAAACACAACAACGGGCCCCCACGGATTTCGCGGGCGGGCGATAGCGGCCAACGGTTTGGGGGAGACCGCTAAGCGGTGGGTTGCAACCCTGGAGAGAGCTACTTTGCAAACGCGCCTTCGATTTCTCACGCTGTTGCCATTTGAAGGTGTCATCACCAATTCCGGATTATTCCGCAATATCCGCGCCTGGTGCCCGGTCTGTTATGAAGATTGGAGACGCGCAGATGATCCAATCTACGAGCCCTTATTGTGGACAATCAGATCGGCTGCGATCTGCCCGCGGCATGAACAACCCTTTGAGGATGTCTGCCCACATTGCGGGGAAGCAATGCTACCGCTGGGCGCCTACACGCGCCCAGGGCACTGTTCGAGATGCCTGCAATGGCTGGGCAGCATCGGGACGTCTAAATCCACCAGAGGGTTTGGCGTCAACGAGGAAAGCAGTGTGGGGTTTTGGCGCACGAATACAGTCGCCGGATTGCTGGCGGCTGCGCCGGCGTTGACTTCCCCCGGCGATACATTCAAGACCAGGTTCCGAAATTGTGTAGAAACCGTTGCCGAAGGCAATGTATTCGCTTTCGCCAAAGCTGCTCGGATGTCGAGGCCGGTCCTAATCCGCCTATACACGGGACAAGGCTTGCCGGAACTGGGCACGCTACTGCAGATCTGCCACGAAGTGGGCATCCCTTTGACAACCGTGCTTACGAACGATCCCATTGCCGCTGGCGTCCACTGGACACGAGCAAAAGAAGCGCTCGTCACCAATCGTAAGAGTCGCAAGAGTCACAGGGTTGCCTTAGCCCGGTCGCGCGAACAGGTGCATCTTGCGCTGCAAGATGCGATCAACGAACTTCCACCGCCGCCGCTGTCCGAGATCGCGCGACGACTGAACTACCAAGGCGTGGACGGTCTTCGCGATGTAGATCGAGTTCTTGCAAAACAGATTGCGGCTAATTACCGAAAGTCAGGGCAGGGCCACTGGTGGCGAAAATGTGGGGCAGCGAGAATCTGTGAGCGGGTTGATATCCGAAAGCTGCTGGAGCGGTCGCTTGCCGAGGAACATCCGCGCTCTCTATATGCACTTGCCGTCAGCCTGGGATACACCAACGAAGGTTACATCCAGCGGAAATTCCCTCAATTGTGCCATGCCATCCGGGAGAAAATCAGGAGCGAGAAAAGAGCGCGTGTCAGCCATATGGAAGAGGCCCTAAAGGGCGCGCTGACTGAGCAGGATCCGCCGTCGCTTGAGGAAGTACGAAAACGGTTGGGCTACTTAACCTCGGGAGTTCTCAGAAATCATTTCCCGGCGCTCTGCGATGAGCTTCTGGCGCGGCGACGATTGCATCGTCGGCAACAACTCCTGAAGCTTAAGACGAAGCTGGGATCAGCCCTGCTGGAGTCGCCTGCTCCCTCACTTGTCGATCTGTGCAAACAGTTTGATTTGCCGAGCCATTCTATGGAGAAGATGTTTCCCTCCGAGTGTGCGTCGATTCGAGCAAGATACGCGTGCGCCCGCAAAGAAACATTGGAACGTCGAAAAGAACTGACACGAAAAGAGGTCCACCGCGTCATGCGCCAGCTTTGCGGTGCAGGCCTCTACCCGACTTTAAAGCGTGTGAGAGCCGTGCTGGACAAGACAATGCGGTACAGGTGGGCGGACGTCTCTGTTGCGGCGAAGGCCGTTCGCCAAGAACTCAGGTTAGACATCGCAACCTTGCAGTACACCCCAAACAGAAATTGAGAGGCTCGCTTCTTCTCACCGTAACCTCCTCTCACGGACACCTTATGGTTCCATGAATGACACTTTATGCTTCAAATCACAGTGACCATCTCATCTGCCGATCGAATCAGGAAGGCACGGACCGTGCTCTTGCTCGATCATCCGTTTTTCGGGGCGCTGATCTTCCGGCTCAGGCTGGTCCCAGCGCCCGGAATCCAAACCATGGCCACAGACGGGGCCTCGTTGTTCTATAACCCCGCCTTCGTGGATTCCCTCACTCGTCCCAACTCGTTGGCTGCCTGGCCCATGAAGTCATGCACCCGGGACTGCAACACCATACCCGCCGAGGAGACCGCGACCCTCGCAAATGGAATGAGGCCGCCGACTACGCGATCAATCCCATGCTGCTCGACGCCGGTCTCGATCTCCCCGAAGGCGTGCTCCTCGATGACCAGTACCGCGGGATGAGCGCGGAACAAATCTACAACCTGCGCGACCGGCCCTGTCCGCAAGGCCAGAACAGTTCTTGCACCGGTTCCTCCGCCGATGGCGCAGTCGGACAATCGGAAGCGTCCTCATCCTCTGGAACATCCGATTCCAACCAACCGCAGCAGGCAAGCGATCCGGACGACTCCCATGAACCTCATCCTGTCGAGAGCGAAGGCGGCTTTGGACAGGTGATGGATGCTCCCAACGCTGAAGCGCCCGGCCAGGCGCTGTCGGAAGCGCAACGTTCCATCGAAGAAGCGGAGTGGCGCGCCGCTGTCGAGCAGGCGGCCATCGCGTCCACTATGGCTGGGAAATTGTCAGCCGGACTTGGGAGGTCGCTGAAAGAAGCAAACGGGACCAAGGTCGACTGGAAAGACCAGTTCCGCCGCGCCTTTGCCGGTACCATTCCGACCGACTACTCCTGGGCCAAACCCAACCGGCGCTATCTTCACACCGGACTCTACCTGCCGGGGATCCAAAAACAGGGGATTGGCGAGATTGCGATTGCGGTCGATTGCTCCGGCTCCGTCAGCGAACGCGTGCTCGGCCAGTTTGCCGCCGAGATCAACGCGCTTGTCGCGGAACATAGTCCG
>JAJZKY010000452.1 GCA_021803885.1 Planctomycetota bacterium | reverse complement strand
TAAACGGCATGGTGGTGAACTTGAAATAATACTTTTTGGTTTTCAGGTTGGCGATAACCTTGTATTCGGTATTGTAGGTATTAAAGCCCTCCATCGCCTGATACGGTGCCCCGATGGGTACGGCCACATTATTAAGTACCGAATTCATCTCCAGTATGGCCCGGAGATTATCCTTCGGCGGGGGCAGCATGTTGACGTAATACGATGCACGAACAAAGCGATCCAGAGGATTGACATTGCCCGGCAGAGGCATATCCCGATTGGGGTTGGTAAAGTTGAACTTTTTCAGGTTGGCAAGCTGCTCGGGAAAGGCCGGCGCGTTGGTCAGGACCCGGTAAGATGCGCTCCGATAAGCGTGCAGCCTGCCATGGTAATATTCCAGCACGGCGCAGTCGCCACGAGGACCGGCACTATGCAGATGCACGTGCGCATTTTTTCCCCGGGCCTCAAAATCAACCAATTGAATGTGACGCATCAATTGCACGGCCTGTTTAACCGTCGCCGCCTCATCGAGCAGGTACTGCACCCACAATCCGACTTGCAGTCCCTTTATCTTTTCATTACGCCGTCCATAGTCGCTGTCAAAATAATTGGCCGATATATTAAGACCCTGCGAATTAATACCATCCACGGCCCCCATGCCATAAACCGATATCACCATAGAGCCATACCGGGAAGTCCACTTAACCGTGCGCCCCTTGACGATGCGTTTGCCCAGCAGCATGCCACCATCCCGCCCGATGCCGGCGGGAAAAACGTAAATTCGCGCCTCGGTGCTGGTGTACCAGTCCATGGTGCGGCCGGTGATTTCTCCCAATTTGGTCTGCCACGCAATGCTGGTGCATCCGCATACATGCAGGGCCGGTAGAAGAACCATTGCAGATGTGAATAGCCACGCCAGTAAAAATGCCCGCGACCGCGAAAGGTATTTCATTATTTTTCTCCACTTTAGAACGGTGGGGCTTTGCCGGCCTGGCGTCCTGGCCGCCGCACGCCCGCTTATCCATTACCCTAACCCTGTCCGCACGGGATGGTCAAGTGCGAAGGTTGAGTTAGGTGGCGATCTCTCCGGGTACCGCGGCCTCACCCGCTTAAGCGCCTCGGGAATGTGCCGGGAAACGTGGAAAAAAGTCCGCTTTTCGGCGATTTCAGCTCCGCCTGGAGAATTGGCTACGCCCGTTGCGGCATACTGAATTAAATCAACGGATGCACCGGCATCCGCCGCGCCCGGCGTTGACAGATGCGGCCGCCCAGTGAAGATACACCATGGTGTGAACTTGCAGGGGATATTAAATGATGTCCGGATACAAACTTGGCATTGTGATTGTGGTGGTGCTGGTCATCATTGGCGGACTTGTGTTCTGGCTTAAAGAGCACAAAGGCCTGCACATCGGCCCGCCCACCGAGGCCACCGCGGGTATCCGTTTTATGCAGCCGATCGGCCTGGCGCGAACGCCGCACGCCTTTATGCCGGTCGCAACGGGGGCCGGTGCCGGACAATTGTATATCGCTGCCTATCAGTACCTCATCAAGCACGCTCCATCCCGGGCGGCAATGGATAAAATTGACAGGGACCCGTTCGCCAATAAAAACCCGGTTATCCTGCACCTTGCCGCCATGATTGAGGCCGCTGCCCGAAAGAAGGTATCACGCCGGTACATTCTTTTTTCCAAAACCATACCAGCCCCGGCGATTAAAGACGTCATTAAGAGCCGGCTTGAAGTTATCACCACCGCACTGAGTGATCTCGGTGAAGCGTATCTGGTGACAAAGCATCCGCATAAGGCGAAAAAGGTTTTCAGTGCGGTAATGGCATGTGGCTATCGCCTCTGGATTCATGGTTTATTAATAGATGTCCGATCCAGCGCTCTGGGGGCCATGTCGGGTGCCATCACCGGCCTGCGGCAGATTTATTCTTCGGGCAAAATGAAAAATCGATCGGTCCGGCACGATGTGGACCGCTTCCGGCGCGATCTGCGCACCACCACCCACCAATGGCTGTCCAAATTGCGCGTGGTGGATACCATCAATCCGGTTCCCGGCGATATGGCCAACATCGTGCGGCATGATCAGGACCTGTCGTGGCGAATCGCCGCCGTCAATGAACTGGGTTACGCACGATGGAACGTCACCTCACGGTCGCAGCGGCAGGCCATTATTAATTTACTCAGCCAACTGCAGCATGGCCGTAATAAATATCTGCAGCAGGCCGCACACAACGCGCTGAATCTCACAGCGGCCGATATGAATCAATTGTGATGCCAGGGCGGCCAAACGTCGGGAGATGCCCATGGATACTACATTGCCGACGCTGGATGTTGCCGTGGCGATTATCTGGAACGCCGACCGCACGCGGGTACTGCTGGCCCGGCGGCCGGAAGATAAGCATGTCGGGGGCCTGTGGGAATTTCCCGGCGGCAAATGCGAGCCAGGCGAAACACTTGAGGCGGCCTTACGGCGCGAAGTGCGCGAAGAACTGGGGGTGGATATCCGCCTGCTTCAACCCCGACCGATGGTTGTACATAAATATGACTGTCGAATAGTGCGGCTTCATCCCTTTGACTGTTTCTGTTGCGGTGGGACGCCCCAGCCGCTGGCCAGCACAGAATTGCGCTGGGTAACCATCGCGGAACTGGGCCAGTTGCCGCTGCCGCCCGCCAATGTGGAAATAATAAATAATATCGTCAATTGTCCACCCTCGCCGGCCGTCCCTCCGCCGGTTAGATAACACCGGACAAGCCCGGCGGCTAAATCGTTGCCGCGTGGTTATATTGTATTTATAATTGTATCCGCGGCTCTGCGCGAGATCGTAACTCTTCCCCGTGCGAGTTAGGGTATCATGCCGTTGGCATGATGAAAGTTGCTTTTTTGGCGCGCAGAGAAAAGAGCCACAGAGGCTAAGTCACGGAATCGTCCCCACCGTAGTGGCCAAATCATGACAATTGGGCAGGTCCATATCCAATGTGCTTGGCGTTTCTTGGCGTCCTCTGCGGCCTTTGCGGTGAATCAAAGTAGCTATCTGCCCCGCTGCGGGCGGTATATAGCCACCGGCTTGCCGGTGATTGATGCCTTGGCGGTTGGCGGACACGCCGCGATAGGCGGTGACGGATTTTGCGTGCGTACGAACACCGGGGCAAGCCCGGCGGCTATGTATGGGGTGGCGGTGCGGGCTTGCGCGTCAAAACCAGCGGCCGGCGGGTGTTGGCTGCCCGCGGCTGGTCAATTGCTGAACATGGCGCAAAAGTAATTCCGCGTCCTGGGCCGGGGCGTAGTAATGCCCCTGGAGCAGATCGCAATCGGCGGCAAGAATGACGCTGGCCTGCGCTTCGGTCTCCACACCTTCGGCGATGACCTGCAACCTCATTCGATGGGCCAAAGCGACAAACGCAGCAAACAATTCCAGTTCACGCGCCGATCGTGTTAATTGCCCGATGGCGGCTCGATCCACCTTCAAGCGGTTCAATGGCAGGCGATTCATGGAAGGCAAACTGGGGTAGCCACCGCTGGTGTCGTCCATCGTCATGCCGACACCGAGTTTTTTCACCTGCGAAATAGTTTCGATCGCCACCGGCATGGTGAGGATATCGTCGGTAATTTCAAGTTCGATATCTGATCCCTTGAGGCCCGATTTTTGCAGAGTTTCGGCGATGATCGCCGGCAGTTGGGGGTTGAGGCACTCGCTGGCGGAAAGATTAATCGATACTCGTGGTGACCATCCAAGTTTTTTCCATGCTGGCAATTCCTTGATGGCATGGTCGATGATCGTTGAGGTAAAGCCGGCGAGCAAATCCGCCCGCTGTGCCAATGGAAGCCAATCGGCGGGTGCCACCACGCCCAAATCCGGATGCCGCCATCGGGCCAGCGCCTCCACCGCGACCGGGTAACGCGTTTTGGCGTCGAAAATGGGCTGAAAGATACAAAACAATTGGTCTTCGCGTACGGCAAGGTGCAGGTCTTTGGCCATTTGCTGCTGCCGGGCCACGTGCGCAGTTACGGCGGCGGTGTGGTAGGCATAGCCACCTCCCTGCTGCTTGGCGCGGTACATAGCCTGATCGGCGGCGTTGAGAAGTTCGGCAGCGGACTGCCCATTGGCCGGGAAGATGGCGATGCCGATGCTTAATCCGACGTCGATGGGCGACCCATTGACCATCAGGGGTTCATTGAGACATTCCACAAGGCGGCGTGCGAGTTCGGCGGCGGCGGCGTCATCGGGCAGATCGGGCATGAAGATGGCCAATTCGTCACCGCCTACGCGGGCCGGCAGGTCGCCGGAGCGGATTACCGCAGAAAAGCGATGGGTAATCTGGCGCAACACTTCATCTCCGGCGGCGTGGCCGAAGCGGTCATTGATAATTTTGAAACGATCCAGGTCCAGAAACAGCGTCCCGGCGTGGCGCTGCGCACGCAACGCCTGCGAGAGTCCGCGGTCCATGGCGTCGATAAACAGGGCGCGATTGGCCCAGCCGGTGAGCGGATCGCGTTGCAACTCAAACGCGAGATTTTTTACGGTATGGCGCTGCGCGGTAGCTTGCGCGAGCATGCGAAGCAGAAACAGCACAAGCGTGATAACCAGCATCACACCGAATGCAGCTCCCCACCAGCGGGCGTCGCGGATGGCTTGGTCCGAGCGGCTTTGTGCTTGTGCCACCAACTGCCGCAATTGCACGTTGATGGTATTGACCTCCATTAACAACTCATTTTGCCGCCGTTGTATGTACAACGCGGTGTGGCGGCTGACGGGTGGACGGGCGATGTGACGAATCAGATCGGCGGCCCGCGCGAGGTGAAATCTAAGCGAGGCGGA
>JAJZKY010000451.1 GCA_021803885.1 Planctomycetota bacterium | reverse complement strand
CAACAAGTTCGTGTTCTGGGGCTCGGTCCGCTCTTCCGGCGTCATGGCGTTCAACTCCTCCATCGTGATAGGAGGCTCCGGGACAGGTTCTACTGCGACCGCGGGTGCCGACTCCGGCTCCGCCGGCGGCTCCGGCGCAGGCGGCTCCGGTGGCGGGATGGGCAGCGTAATGGTCGGCAGCGGAGGCCGCCCCGGCTTCTCCTTCTTCTCCGGCAACTCCTTTGGCTCCCCCTTAGGCAACTCTTCCTTCGGGATCACGTCGCGGTCCTCCTTCTTAGGAGGCAGGGCTTCGGGTTCCTTCTCCTCATCATACCAAGCAAAGTATAGGCCAATGTCTGGCAGGAATGTCCACGGCTCCATCGGAGGCGGAGCGCCATCACCCACCGCCAGCTTGTGGTAAGTGTGGCTCGTCTCGCCGCGCCGTTCTTGGTCGTTCGCCACCTGTCCGATAAGGATCTCGTTGCCGAACAGGGCATGGCGCTGTCCCGACTTGGCGGCAATGTTTCCGATCTGACTGGCGAACAAGCCCACCGAGGCCGCACCCACCTTGCCCGAGGAATCCACCGTCCGCGCGATGGCAGCAATGCCCCGGCTCGCGGCCATGCGGCGCAGCATACCGTTCTGGGCCGTCATCTCCGACAGTTCTCCGGTCGGGCTGACCGCCACCACGGCCACCTTCTTGGCTTCGATGAGGTTGATCCATTCCTCCTTGGGAATCTCCAAGCCCGCCTGAAGGAACTTGGAGGTCAGGTCATCGATCTGTTCCGCCGTCTTGCCGGTTTCCTCTTCGATGGCCTTTTCCGCCTTGGATTCGATGACCTTATCGGCCATGCCAATACGCTTCCGTGCCAGCGAGCGACCCGCCTCCCGCTGCATCAGGGCATCCTGATAGGTATCGGCGGCGCCATTGAAGGCGAGGCCGTTAATGACCGCTTCGGTCACGTTCCAGTCCGCCGCCTCCTGCTGGATGCGCTGCGGCACGATGATGGGATCCAGCGGCTTCTGCAGCCAGCGCCGCTTCTTCGCCTTGTTGCGGATGACCGCCCGAGGCAGGATATACTCATACCAGTTCTTGGCATACCAGTTGAGGACGAGCAGGATGGCGCCAGCAGCAAGCAAGACAATGCCGATCAGCATCATCCACGGGAAGATCTGCTCGGAGGCCCACCCAAACGAATAGGCGATGCCGCCGCCGAGCATCTCGCCCGCCGCCGGCAAGCCCCGAGTAAAGGAAAGAACGAATCCGGTTCCGAAGTTACTGGCGAACTGCCCCACGTCTTGGAATGTCGTAGCCGCCGCCGAACCGATATCCTGAACGTCCTTGACGATATTCCAGCCGCCCCAAGCGTTGCCCGTCAGGGGGTTCTTGATGCCCGCGAAGAACGCCTCTTCCACGGACATGGCCTTCTTCAGGCCATCGAGCATGGCCTTGCTGCCGATGCTCTTTACTTCGTAGGCTACCACGCCGAGAACGAAGCCCCCGATGAGAAGGACCGAGCCCCAGAACACGAACTTGTTGGCGAGGAACTTGACCAGACCCGCTGCCGCCAGCTTCTCCTTCTGGGTTGCGATCTGCTCCGAAGCGAAGTTGGCGACCGCCGTTACGGGGGTGCTCATGGCCACGGTGTCTTTGAGGAGGCCCGCCTCATGGGAAAGCGTATCCGTCAGCGGCATCAGATCTCCCCCATCAGGCCCCACACCATATCGTGCAGCGTCTTGACCGGCGACCACGCCGGCGGGGAGTTGTGTCCCGTGCCGACCACCAACCAGTTCGTCTGCGACAGCCACCGCGCGAACTCCACCGACGTGAAGTCAAAGCGCAGGGTGCAGCCACCCGAGTGGGAGCTTAGGGTGACGAGGATATGGTAGGTGTAGGTCGAACTGCTCGCGATCCACTCACCATCCGGGATCTGCCAGACCACCGTCCCGTATTGGCTCGGCAGCGGAGAGATGGTATCGAGGATGGGCGGCGTCTGCTCCACCATTGCCGGGTTGATGCTTGACAGCAGACCCAACCGCCAGACGCGAATCTCGATATTCCCGTCCCAGACGAGGCCGTAGACGGTTCGGAGAGGGTTGTAAAGCGTATAGGGTGTAGCCGAAGGTGTCGTCTGGAATGTCGACACCAAATAGAACATAGGCGCCAGCGGAATGTAATCCGGCGCATCCGCATAAGGCGCCTGCGGACCGACCGGCGCCCCCATCGTTCCCCCGGTGCCCGTGCTGCCGCCGTTGAACTGGGTCCTGATGGTGAGGCTGTTGCCCAAGGCCGCCGCGACCGTATTGGTTTCGCCGGGAAGGCCGATGGTTTCCGAGCCGCTGCTCCACTCGGTTCCGGCGGTGATGACGTAGTGGAAAGCGATAGCTTGAACATTGGTGCTGACCTTCAGCGAAGGCGGCGTATAGACCCCGCCGCTGTTCGTAACTGCAATGCTCGTAGCCATAGCCGCAAGCAGGGTAGCCGACAGGTCAGAAGGCGGCTTCGATGGATCGTATTCCACGGTAGCCGCACTCAACACAAGACTACCCGTAGGCAGGGGGTTGCCGCCCGCATCCACCACCCGCACGGTGATGGTAGAGCCGGTTGCGTTGCCGCTCGGAGGGGCAATGTCGATCATTCTGTTTTCTCCAAAAGCTGTTTCTCCCGGATCAACCGGTGCAACTCTTCTTCCATCTCGCGGTAGTATTGGATAAGCTCCAGCCGCTCCTTGCGGTTAGGCTTATGGGAATTGAAAGATTCCATAGTGGACCGAAGGGTCGACAAAGTGTAGGCTAATGAGGGCGCCGAGGCCGAGGCCCACCACCCACTTGATCCAGATAAGGTCGTTCTCAATACGAACCAAGCGGTATTCATGGTTCTCTTCCCGCGTTATAGCCCGCATAAGCCTATGAGGTCGCCAGCGGGCTGATCGTTGCCGACAGGAAAGTTCCACCCGCGAAGGTATACGTCGATCCCGCCGTCGTCACCACTTCCAAGACCGTCACTGTCCCCGATGCCACCGAGGCCGAGATGGGCAAGGCGGCTCCGCCATTGATGGAGAGCGTAATGGCTTCTCCATTCCCCTCCATCATCACAGAGATCTTCCCGGCAAAGGGGGCCACTCCACCATTGGCGAACTGTGTAGAAGTAAGGCCCGTAGTAGCCACCGTCCCCGTGACATTCACATTCGAGGGCACGTTGACCGTCACATTCGAGACTTCGAGCGGAATGTCGTGATCTCCAGCCATCACGCTGACGTTAGCCCCGTTCCCCACGATCTTGAACCAGTTGAGGCGGCTTAAGTAGTAGTGCTTCACCGTCCCATACGGAACGATGAGGGTGGGGTTCAGCGGAGGCGACGTGGTGATCGAGACATTCGTCCCAGAGGTAGACCCATTGATGGTGTTGTTGGCAACCACCAGATAGGCCGGTGGGGCATCTCCGCCGATGACGAAGGTCAGGCCATTGGCTCCAACGGCCTGCGGGCCGCTGTCGATATCAACCGTCATTCCCCATACCAAGACCACGTTGGAGCCGAACTGTAGGTCAGGGTGATGCTCGCTCCCGGATCAAGCTCCCAAGCCATTCCTTCAGCGAGGGTCACTGTAAAGGTTTCGGCGTTACCGCTCGGGTCGGTAAGCGTATAGGCCGTTCCGGTGCCGGCGGTCTTGAGACGGATTTCAACAGGGAATGGAAAGGTGTTCTTTTGCGGCGTTCCACTGGCGGGGACCGCCGGGGTCGTGATCCCAAAGCCCTGCGGGTTGTAGCCGATATTGTTCGTAATGCTAATGTTAGTAACCTTCGCCGCCGCAATACTCGATACGTAGGCCCCCTGATAGAGGCCAGACACCGCATTGCCTGAGATTTGTAGCTTGCCGATGACGTTTCCGGTATAAGACCCGGAGTTTCCCGTCAGCTCGAAAATACATTGGGCGCCTTGGATCACATTGTCGTGAATGAGGATGGTGTCGAGAGTTTGTCCATCCGCCTCAAACCACGAAGTAACGAACGGGTTTACCGTCCCTCCCCCCGCCGTGTAAATGTAGGTGTTGCTCTCGATGATGAACACCGAGGGGGCGGTTCCGGTAGCGCCATTTGAGTAGATAGCCAGTGCAGGGTTACCGTTAATGTCTTTGAAAGTATTGCCAGACATTACGAAGCGGGATCCAAAAGGGTTGGAAGTATAGCTTGCCTGAACGTCGATGCAGTCACCATCGATCGAGTCGAAATAGCAGTCCTGAACCCGCATCGTCTGGTATTGAGTATACTCTCCACGGGTGTTTTGAATGGGCGCCTGTGTCCATGCTCCGACAAACCCCACGTCGTCCACGTAGAAGCCATCCACCGGCTCCGCATTGGCGCAACCAAAACTGATAGGGCCAACTCCGTTGACAGGGTTGACAAAGGAGAGATGCTGCACTCCAATGAAGAGGCCTGAGGTAATCGCCACCATTGGGATCAGATATTGGCCGGCCGACGTATCAATGTCGGAAGCCGCCTGCAGCAGCGTCACCCCCTGTCCAGAACCGCAGAGAAACACCGAATTGACATGAGTCAGATTTACGTCGGGGGTGGCCGTGAAGGTGAAAGTTCCCGGAAGTAGGTGAACGTATACGGCTCCAGAAGTATAGGCTTCAACAATGCCGCAAGAAGTAGTCCCCGGCGTGAACCCACCGAAATCCGACCCGTCCGGGATAAGAGAGGGCGACACCGTAACGAACGGCTTGCCCTTAAGCCGGGTCCACTGCTCAAGGCCGCTCGAAAAGCGGCTTCCGGGATTCCTCATTGTAGCTGAACCGTATACGTGATCGGCGAATGGAAGGTGATCGTCAGATAGGCCGC